>JBBQUP010000040.1:0-28253 GCA_038212305.1 Bacteroidales bacterium | reverse complement strand
CCAAATAAAGAACATTTCCTTACTTGGTAGTAGCGGCTCTGGTAAAACCACCCTTGCGGAAGCGATGCTGCTCGAGGGTGGGGTAATCAGTCGCCGCGGAGAAATAGAGAGTAAAAACACCGTATCAGATTATCATCATGTTGAACATGATTATGGATATTCGGTTTATTCATCGGTACTTTTTACCGAATGGCAGGACAAAAAAATAAATTTTATCGATTGTCCTGGATCCGATGATTTTATCGGCGGCGCTATCACATCGCTTAACATTACCGACACAGCTTTGATATTATTAAACACCACTCAAGGTGTTGAAGTTGGCACTGAGAATATTTTTAGATACTCGAGTAATTACCACAAACCTGTAATTTTTGCAGCCAACTTTTTAGATCACGAAAAATCAAACTTTGAGCAAACTTTTGAGCAAGCTTGCGAAGCTTTCGGGAAAAAAGTAGTTATAGTGCAATACCCAATAAATTGCGGATTAGGATATGATGCAATGGTAGATGTACTAAAAATGAAAATGTACAAATGGAAAGCCGATGGAGGTGTTCCTGCAATAACTGATATTCCTGCTAACGAAAAGGCTAAAGCCGAAGAATTACATAACATATTAGTGGAAGCCGCAGCAGAGAACGACGAAAACTTGATGGAACTGTTTTTCAATGAAGGAACTTTAAACGAGGAACAAATGCGCGAAGGCATTCATAAAGGACTGATATCCCGCGATTTATTTCCTGTTTTTTGTGTTTCAGCTAAAAAAGACATGGGTGTTCGTCGCTTAATGGAATTCCTAGGGAATGTAGTTCCATTTGTGGATGAAATGGTACAACCCGTAACTAAAGACGGTATTGTTGTTAAGTGCGATCCTAAAGGGCCAACATCGATATTTATTTTTAAATCGTCCATTGAACCTCACTTAGGTGAAGTTTCATTTTTTAAAGTCATGTCGGGAAAGCTAGTCGAAGGCATGGATATGATTAATATGAACCGCGATGCAAAAGAACGTATTTCGCAGTTATATTGTGTGGCAGGAAATAACCGTCATAAAGTGACTGAGCTGGTAGCTGGTGATATAGGAGCCACCGTTAAACTCAAAGAATCACATACGAATCACACTTTAAATGTAAAAGGTTGCGATTATGTATTTGATGCAATACGCTATCCAAACCCAAAATTTCGAACTGCCATAAAACCAGCAAATGAAAGCGATGAAGAAAAAATGAATGAAGCACTTCAGCGCATTCACGAAGAAGATCCAACCATAATAATTGAATACTCAAAAGAACTAAAACAATTATTGGTGCATGGACAGGGTGAATTTCATTTAAGTACCTTGAAATGGAACATAGAACATAACGACAAGCTGCAAATTGAATTTTTCACACCTAAAATTCCTTATCGTGAGACCATTACTAAAATGGCACGAGCCGATTATCGTCATAAAAAACAATCGGGAGGATCGGGTCAATTTGGAGAAGTTCATATGATAATAGAGCCTTACTACGAGGGAATGCCTACCTCACAGGTTTATAAATTTAATGGTCAGGAATATAAAATCAACATCCGATTACAAGAAGAGATTGATTTAAGCTGGGGTGGCAAACTGGTTTTTTGCAATTGCATAGTTGGTGGTGCCATTGATACACGCTTTTTACCTGCCATCATGAAAGGCATCATGGAAAAAATGGAAGAAGGTCCGTTAACTGGTTCTTATGCTCGCGACATTCGTGTGCTTATTTACGATGGCAAAATGCATCCCGTTGATTCAAATGAAATATCCTTTAGGCTAGCTGGGCGACATGCCTTTAGTCAAGCATTCCGCGAAGCAAGTCCAAAAATACTTGAACCTGTTTACGATGTGGAAGTAAAAGTTCCTAGCGATCGCCTAGGTGATATTATGAGTGATTTGCAAGGTCGACGAGCCATTATTGAAGGTATGAGCAGCGAAAAAGGGTTTGAAGTCCTTAAAACCAAAGTTCCCTTGAAAGAGATGAACAAATACAGCACTTCTTTAAGCTCCATGTCAGGCGGCCGAGCCTCTTATTCGATGAAATTCGCTCGATACGATAAAGTTCCACCAGAGGTTCAGGAGCAACTTCTTACGACCTATTCTGCTGAATACGAAGAAAAATAATTGCAATGACTATCATAAAAAGGGTGCTTCAAAAAAAAGCACCCTTTTTTAATACTATATGATCAATACTTATTCGTTGATTGTCTTTCGACACACAAATAGTGAAATAACTGAATACAAAATATAAAGCAAAATAAGCAATGATATTCCTCCTAAACCTTGCCAGATAATTAAAAAAATTCCTGCAATAACTAATAGAAAGCGATTTTGATTTTCGCTCCAGCTGAAGTTTTTAAATTTTAGCGAAAACATAGGCACTTCGCTAACCAATAAAACACAAAATACAGCTATCATCATAATTATTAATGATGGAGATAAAATCATCATTAACCAAGGCGTGCCTTTAAGCAACAATAACGCAAACGAGGCTGTGAAAATTCCAGTGGCAGTAGTTGTTAAGCCAAGGAAATTTTCAGTTTGACGAGTATCTAAATTAAATTTCGCCAATCGAAAAGCAGCAAAAACAGCCAATACAAATGGGAAAAGAACGATACTTTGATTTACCCAACTCATCTCAAAAAAAGAGGGTGACACATCTGAATATTTCATGCGAAAAAGCATAGTTGAATAAATGGCTGCTGGAGCTAATCCAAAGCTTATTAAATCAGCTAATGAGTCTAATTGTTTCCCAATTTCACTGTAAGCATTGAGTGCTCGCGCTGCAAAACCATCGGAAAAGTCGAATATAGCACCAGCAAAAATAAAATAAGCAGCAAGTTCAATGCGTCCATGGATAGCAAAAAATATAGCAAAAGTGCCACATAATAAATTCAAGGCAGTTAAAAAATTAGGTATTTGCTTTGTCATTTTTCAATTATTAATATTGTGCAGTTATTTGGAATACCGCTGTTTACCAACTGTGCAAAAGTAAAACAATTTGAGCTAATCAAATCCATATTCTCACACAAATAATTGATTAACCAGAAATTTAATATTGCGCCAAACAACTCAGAGAAAAGCAAATACTCCTTAATTTATAAAATCATTAATAAGTTTAAAATAGCGCCTTGATATTGAATAAAGTGACATATATCACACAAATAGATCAAAACACTTAAACACATACAATATCAACACGTTAGCTAACCAATTACTGAGTTGAAAAGTAATTACAACTCACAAGCTAAAAAAGATTATTAAAAAAAGAGGCCGAAAAATTTGAATTTTAGCGGATTGGGGTTATTTTTGTCACAAATTAAAACAGCATATGATTTGTAACATTCATCACCATCATCATCTTTTCTTACCCAAACCAAGGTAGGCAGGAATGATTGTGTCTGATGTAAAAGATATTTTCAAAGGCTTACCGGTAAGGTAAGCCTTTTTTATTTCGACAATAACAAAAATAAACATACAATGACAACATTAAGAATTGCTCTGCAAAAAAAAGGTCGCTTACACGATGATTCAATGGCTTTGCTGAAAGAAGCCGGTATCAAATTTAACATTGGAAGTGGAAAATTGGTAGCTTCATCGCCCAATTTCCCAATAGAAGTACTGTTTTTACGAGACGACGATATACCGCAAACAGTGGCCGATAAAGTAGCCGACTTAGGTATTGTAGGCGAAAACGAATTATTTGAAAAAGGGTTTGAATTAACCGTAGCTAAACCGCTTGGATTTAGCAAATGTCGCTTATCACTCGCTATTCCAAAGGGTTTTGATTATCCAGGAATTTCGTTTTTTAATGGCAAAAAAGTAGCCACTTCTTACCCCGGTATCATCAAAAAATATTTCAAAGAAAAAGGTATTCAAGGCGATATTCATGAAATTGCTGGATCGGTAGAGATTGCTCCAGGAATTGGTTTAGCCGATGCCATATTTGATATAGTTAGCTCCGGTTCTACATTAGTTGCTAATCAACTCAAAGAAGTTGAAGTAGTTATGCAATCCGAAGCCGTTTTGGTAGCCACTCCAAATTTATCTCCTGAAAAACAGGCTTTACTAGATCAGCTAATTTTTCGCATCAATGCAGTAAAAGCAGCTAATTCGAACAAATACATTTTACTTAATGCGCCAAACAATAAGGTTGCCGACATTGTTAAAATACTTCCAGGAATGAAAAGTCCAACCGTTTTGCCTTTGGCGAATGGCGAATGGAGTTCGATTCACTCTGTAATTCAAGAAGGAAAATTCTGGGAAATAATTGGACAACTCAAGGCCAATGGTGCCGAAGGCATTTTAATTATTCCAATCGAAAAAATGATTCTTTAATCATCAAGTATTAGATTTAAGAATTACAAACAAGATGTATCGTTTTAATACCTGAAAGCATTTTAATAGTAAACCATCAACTTTTTTATGTTTTTCAAAAAAATAACGATAATCAATACTCAATCCAATGAAAGTATTTATCCGTCCAAAAATAGAGGAATGGCCCTTATTGTTGCAACGACCTGAAAATGATTTGTCAGACTTGTTTGCAACTGTTCAAAGCATTCTATCCGAAATAAAAACGAAGGGCGATGAAGCCATTATCAAATATTCTAAACAATTCGATGGATATGGCTCACCTGTAATGCAAGTTTCACAATTGGAAATTGACAAAGCATGCATGCTAGTATCGAACGAATTGAAAGATGCCATTTTAAAAGCCAAGCAGAACATTGAAACCTTTCATAAGAGCCAGCGGATAAAAACAACTGTTATTGAAACGCAACCAGGCGTTCGATGCTGGCAAGAGAGCGTTGCCATTGAAAAAGTTGGATTATACATTCCCGGAGGAACAGCTCCTTTATTTTCAACGGTATTAATGTTAGCCATTCCAGCTAAAATTGCAGGCTGTAAACAAATTATTCTTTGCACCCCGCCCAATAATAAAGGAGAAATAAACCCAGCGATACTTTATGCTGCCAATTTAATTGGGGTAGATAAAATTTATAAAATAGGTGGTGTACAAGCAATTGGTGCCATGACTTATGGTACTGATACAGTTCCTGCGGTGAGTAAAATTTTTGGGCCTGGAAATAAATACGTAACCGCAGCAAAACAATGGGTTAGCTTAAAAGATGTTGCCATTGATATGCCTGCTGGACCATCGGAAGTGTTGGTTATGGCCGACGAAAGTGCTGATGCCGCATATGTTGCAGCCGATTTATTGTCACAAGCAGAACACGGGGCTGATAGCCAAGTAATTTTTATTACAACGAGTGAGCACTTGGTAACCGAAGTAAATAACGAAATTGATTTACAACTAAATCAACTACCTCGAAAAGATGCTGCAATGGGGGCACTAGGCAACAGTCGAGCTATATTGCTAAATTCATTGGATGAGATGATAGAGTTAAGCAATTCATATGCACCCGAACACTTGATCTTGGCTTTAAATGATGCCAAAAAAGTAGCGCAAAAAATTACCAATGCAGGATCGGTTTTTATTGGACATTACACACCCGAAAGTGCTGGAGATTATGCATCAGGTACAAATCACACCTTGCCAACTCACGGGTATGCCAAAGCCTACTCGGGAGTGAATCTCGATAGTTTTATTCGGAAAATTACCTTCCAACACATTACACCTGAAGGGCTTAAAGACATTGGGCCTGTGATTGAAAAAATGGCCGAAGCAGAACTTTTAGAAGCTCATAAAAATGCAGTAACGCTAAGGCTAGCGAAACTAAACCAATAATTTATTTAATTGTAATTTTGTTCATTAAAACCCAATTTTGTGAAACCACTCGAACAATTACTTCGACCAAATATACTCATCTTAAAACCCTATTCTTCGGCTCGCGATGAATACAGCGGTGATGCAGCCGTTTTTCTTGATGCCAACGAAAATCCATTTAACTCGCCCTATAATCGGTATCCCGATCCTTACCAGCGAGAGCTAAAAGCCAAGATAGGAGATCAAAAAAACATCAATCCATCCTCCATATTTTTAGGCAATGGAAGCGATGAGCCTATCGATTTACTATACCGCGCATTTTGCGAACCAGCCAAAAATAATGTTGTCTCAATTGATCCAACTTATGGTATGTATCAGGTTGCTGCCGATATTAACAATATTGAAATGCGACGGGTTTTGCTAACCGAGGAGTTTGAGCTAGATGTTGATGCCATATTAGCGAGTATCGACAATGAATCGAAACTTCTATTTTTGTGCTCACCCAATAATCCAACCGGAAATTGTTTTAATCTGACTGATATAGAATTACTTATTCGGAAATTCGAAGGCATTGTAGTATTAGATGAAGCGTATATTGATTTTGCTCCCAATAAAAGTTTTTTACCACGTTTGGATGAATTTCCTAATTTGGTTATTCTTCAAACCTTTTCAAAAGCGTGGGGAATGGCTGGGTTACGATTGGGCTTAGCCTTTGCGAGTGAGCCAATTATTAAGGTGTTGAGCAAAATTAAGTATCCATACAATCTAAATATCCTCACGCAGAAAAAAGCGCTTGAGTTAATCGAATCGGAATACCAGAAAAACCAATGGGTTAAAACTATAATAGAAGAAAAGGAATTGGTGATTAAAGCTTTAGCCAAAAACAGCATTATTCAAAAAATATATCCTTCTGATGCTAATTTTGTTTTAGTAAAAACATCGAACCCCAAAGCTGTTTACAGCTATCTATCCGACAATAAAGTAATCATTCGCGATCGATCATCAATATCCCTATGTAAAGGATGTTTGCGAATTACCATTGGATCGTCTGATGAAAACATTGAACTTCTTAAGAATTTAAAACGCTACGAGCAGAGCATTATCAACTAATTAGTATTTGTAAGCAATTAAATTAACTCACTTTATATTATTAATAATAAGTTGTTTTTTATATATTTCCTTTTTTCTAATTAAACAACAATGCCATGTTTCGAATTTTATTGATGACAACTGCTTGTATTATGATGACATCTATTGCAGCTCAATCGCAAAAAACAATTCGTATATACGAAGGCGATGCCCCATATAATAAACCAGTTTCGATTAAAGAAGAAATCAAAGCTGCTTCAGCCACATCATCAGCTACAATAACTAAGATTACGATACCCAAATTAGAGTTTTACAAAACCGACAAGGGAGAAAATGCCCCCTGCGTAATTATCTGTCCCGGCGGCGGTTACAAACGCGAAGCCTATGATCACGAAGGAATAAAAGCAGCTCAATGGTTAAATAAAATTGGCATTTCGGCTTTTGTACTCAAATATCGTTTACCAGATACCGCGTTGGTAACCAATGCTCAATGGATTCCGTTAATGGATGCTCAACAAGCCATTAATTTGATTCGCACACGCAGCAGCGAGTTTAATATTGATCCTACCAAAGTGGGGATCATGGGATTTTCGGCCGGAGGACACTTGGCTGGTTTAGCATCTAATTTGTTTACATTACCCCAAATTAAAGCATCGCCTGAAATGGTTCGACCCGATTTTAGTATTCTCATTTATGCTGTAACCACCATGGTGGAATCTTATGGACATGCAGGATCTAGAACCGAATTATTGGGTTCGTCACCATCAGAGGATTTAATGAAACAATTCTCGCTTGAACTACGAGCCCATTCCAATACGCCACCTACATTAATTATTCAGGCAGCCGACGACAAAACAGTAAATATAAAAAACTGCTATGCTTACTCTGAAGCACTTCAAAAACTAGATGTGCCAGTAACAACAATTGTATTACCCAAAGGTGGACATGGTTTTGGATTTACTCCTAATCGTCAGCCAAATCAATGGTTTAATTATATTCAAGTCTGGTTAAACGCTTCTAAAATTCTTAACAATTAAAAGATGAATCAACCCAAAAAAATACTTTTCATCGATCGCGATGGAACCTTAATATTAGAGCCACCTATTAATTTTCAGGTAGATAGTATCGAGAAATTAAAATTCTATCCAGGTATTTTTAAAAACCTAAATCGTATAGTATCACATTTAGAATATAAAATAGTGATGGTTACTAATCAGGATGGTTTGGGAACAACCTCATTCCCCGAAGCTACATTTTGGCCCGCGCAGAACCAACTAATGGAGGCATTACAAGGGGAAGGAATTAAATTTGATGAAGTTTTAATCGATAAATCCTTTCCTCAAGACAATGCTCCTACACGAAAACCTCGAACAGGATTGTTAAATCACTATCAAACCAATGAATACGATTTGGCGAATTCGATTGTAATTGGCGATAGATTAACCGATGTGGAACTGGCTAAAAACTTAGGCTGCAAGGCTATTTTTTTAGCTGACAAAACCATTGGAACAGAACTAATTGACCAATCTGGCTTTCAATCATTCTGCCTATTAGTTACGCCATCGTGGGATGAAATTGCGGCTTATTTATTCAGAACCAACCGAACCGCAGTGGTTGAAAGAAATACCTCTGAAACTCAAATTAAAGTAAGCATTGATTTAGATGGAGAAGGCAAAGGTAATATTCAAACGAGACTGGGCTTCTTTGATCATATGCTCGATCAAATTGCACGCCATTCGGGCTGTAATTTAACCATTGAAGTAAAAGGTGATTTACATGTTGATGAACATCACACCATTGAAGATACAGCATTGGCGCTTGGTGAAGCCTTTAAAAAAGCATTGGGCGACAAGCGTGGTGTTGAACGATATGGCTATTGCTTACCTATGGATGAGATTTTGGCTTTAGCTGCGATTGATTTTGGTGGTCGTCCTTGGATTGTTTGGGAGGCGGAGTTTAATCGCGAAAAAATTGGTGATATGCCCACCGAAATGTTTTTCCATTTCTTTAAAAGTTTTACCGATGCAGCACAATGTAATTTACACATTCAGGCAACAGGGCAAAATGAGCATCATAAAATCGAAGGAATTTTTAAAGCATTGGCTCGAGCCATAAAAATGGCTATACGTAAAGACCCTTTTAACAATGAATTACCTAGCACAAAAGGTGTGTTATAAAAAACATATATTATTATTTTCCACTAAATTGTAGCCAAAAAATTTAAAATCTGTTTATTTAGGGTCTGCTGAAAAACTTAAGCAGCTTTATTATCTAATTTTCCCGTAGGGAATTAATATCAATAGAGAATCATGTACGATAGATTATTTTGCCCGTAGGGCATTAACATTCATGCATTTAGGTTAATCCCCTACGGGGAACAAATTATCTCAGTATTAATTCTTTATTGATATTTAGCCCCTGACAGGGAATTTAAAATTTAATAAGTCAAGGGCTTATGTAATATTTTCTCTTTTCCCTTGCATTTGGCATCTATAAAAATCAAGTTAATTAGTTATAATAGAATGAAATAATACTTTTTCAGCAGACCCTAAATAAGTACTCTAACTTATTTAAACAGATTTATTCAAAATTGTTTTTGCAAACTATTGAACCAAGAATTATTTTTTCAGCTCAATTAAACCCGAATTCCTAAAAATATCACATCATCGACTTGTTCCAATTCACCCATCCAGTTCGCAAAAGTATCCTGAATTTTTTGATATTGAGTTGCCATTGGTAAATGCCGGATTTCATCGAGCAAGTTTTGCGCTCCAACTTTCATGAATTTTTTGCCAGCAGGTCCACCAAACTGATCAGTGTAACCATCGGAGTACAGATAAATACAATCACCTTTCTCCAACTCATATTCGATATTAATAAAGGGACTTGAATGATCTGCAAGCGATTCGCCTATACTTCTGCGATTGCCTTTGTATATAGATAATTCGTTGTTGGTATACAATAAAACTGGACGTTTTGCAGAGGCTAATCGAACTCTTCGTGTTGGTAAATGTATTTCAACTATTGAAATATCCATACCATCCTGTGTTTGATTGACGCTATTTTTTTGCAATAATACTTTTATCTCCCGATCGAGATGCTCCAACATCTCAGCTGGTGAATTAACATGTTGATTTTTATAAATATCATTCAGTAGTGTACTGCCTATCATCGACATAAATGCTCCTGGTACACCATGACCAGTACAATCGGCAATTGAAATGGTGAAAAATTCACGAGATTGATTAAACCAATAAAAGTCTCCACTCACAATATCGCGCGGTGCAAAGAAAATAAACGATTCAGGGAATACCGATTTCAACAAGCTTATTGGAGGTAATATCGATGATTGAATTCGCTTTGCATAGTTTATACTATCGGTAATGTCTCTATTTTTCCTTTCAATTTCGGCTTTTTGCATCCGCAACTGAACTGTTTGGTTGGCTACTTCACGTTGTAGTATTTGCTTCTGATGAATTAGCTTTTGTTCACGCATTCGCACAAACAAATAAATAACATATCCACCTAATAGAGTTACTAACAAATAAAACCAAATTCTTTTCCAAAACGGTGCTGCAATTGAGATTGAAAAAGTTAATGGCGAATTTGATGCAACACCATCTGAATTAAAAGCTATAATCTTTAATATATAATCCCCATCGGGTAAATACTCGTATTCACGCGTATTTACTGTTCCTAAATCAACCCATTCGGCAGTTTCATTATCTCCATTTCGAACTAATTTATATTTATAGGTAACATGCAGAGGATCTCTCAAGCTGATACCAATAAAATCGAACTTAAATGAATAATTATTTCGGTAAGGAAACGGCAAATTCATGGATTCATTAGATGGATATGACGTTCCGTTTATGGAAACATTCGTGAAATTAAGTATCGGGCCTACTAAATTAGCCTGATCCCGATCGGGAAAATAATGAATAACTCCATCAGAGGATGCAAGCCAAAGCGTGTTATCTCTATCCTTCCATATTTGCTGAAAATCACCTCCTAGATTATTATTATATCCAAAGGTTCGTACTTTCATTGTATTCAAATCAATGCAACTTAAACCTGGATGATGACTAACCCATAAACGATTTTGATTATCGCAAACAATGCTATGGCAAAAGTTTTTTGCTAATCCATTTAAAACCGAAACAACAATAAGTGTATCCTCAGTGTATTTAATAACTCCTTTTCCACGAGTTGCTAGCCATAGATTCCCATCTAAATCTTCGGTTAAATCCGACACGTCAACTGGCGTTTCATCCAGCCTATGAACTTCGATTTTAAAATTCTTATTGTCGATTTTACAAATTCCACTCGATTTCGGGCCAATCCAAATTTGTCCTAATTGATCTTTAAATACGAAATTAATATTATTATGGGGAAGATTTTTTTCAGTAGTCAACTGAGTTATCTCCTTTGTTTTCAGGTCGATAATAAAAAGGCCTCCCATCGTAGCAATGTACAATGTAGCATCAGCACCCTCAATGTCATTTATTTGATTTCCTAATAGCGAATTGGTGTAATTGTATTTTTCGAACTTCAATGATCCGCTCCGTTTTTTATATAATCCTTTATTTTGTGTTCCCACAAATAAAGTCCCATCATCAGCCGTATAAAAACCAGTAACAGCATCACTTGGAAGTCCAAAGTAAGCATCGTAAAACTCATGATTGGCGAAACAAAATGGATCGGCCTTTAACAAACCATTATCGAGCCCCATCCATAAATCAGATCCGGCATGTATTACCGCACCAACTTTATTGCTTTTAAATCCTATTTCAGAGAGCTGGTAATAAACGAATTGATCGTTTAACAGCGACGAGACTCCTCCTCCGTAAGTTGCAAACCAATAATTCCCCTCACGATCAGCTAAAATATCTTTTACATAATCGTTACTCAATCCATTAGCCTGATTAAAGTTTAAAGATTTAGTAAATTCTCCAGATATCGGATCGAATAATAATTTAATTACACCATTTCCCCATGTGCCTAGCAATAAATTCCCTTGTAAGTCTTCAACAATATCAGTAATACTCTCGTTTTCGATATTAAAATAAAGACATAAACTGTTATTTATAACATGTATCGATGCTTTAGTATTGTATTGGAACAAGAAAAAGCCTTTGTCTTCGGTAGCTATCCAATACTCATCTTTAACATTATTACGAGGTGTAATGCTATTAATTCCAACCATTGGAATGCTGGCTATTTCATTAATCGATTCAAGTTCTAGATTCTCATTAAGCACAACCTCGATTAAACCATCGGAAGTACCAACTAAAAAAACGTTCGAGGCAATTGGTTGTATAGAATAGTATAGTCGACGACCAAATTTAAGTCGATCGAAAAATGTTTTTACTTCGAGTTTATTATTGATACAAATCAACCCGTTATTTTGCTCAACAGCCCATATATTACCATTTAAATCCTCCGAAATATTTCGAATTGGGCTTGAAGTTCCTTCGATTTTAAGCTTTTTAAATGTTTTTTGCTGAACCGTCATGGTGCCATTATCGTGCCCTAACCACAAATCACCTGCACTATCAACAAACATCGAACGCACAAAATCCGAATTCAGAGAGTCGTTAACACCATAAGTTTGAAATTTAATACCATCAAACTTCACCAATCCTTCACCTGATCCCATCCAAACATATCCATTTTTGCCTTGAGCCAATGAGTATATAAAATTCTGAGGCAAACCCATGCCTGAATCGTAAATTTTAAACTCATATGCTTGTCCCTTTGCCAATAATGGCATTAATAAAAAACAGACAAATAAAGATACATTGCGGGAAAAAGATGTCATTGAAAACTAATTTTATTATTTGGATGCTTTGGGTTTAAATCCAATACTATATTTATACTTAGGAACACCGCCTATTGGAACGCTAAAAAATGGCATAAGTTCACCAAACTGATTCTCTAAATACATCACCACATTGTTATTTCGTATTGCAGGATTTTTGCTTTTAATAATTTGGATGTCAAAAGAGGTATTTTTCTCATCAGGTAATACCATGTGCCGACTTTCACTCCATTTGTTATCGCCTGACACCTTCATTATTTCACCATTTTTACCTACCGAAATAATCCTTAGAACACCATCATTATCCCAATCGAAATTAGTTTGCTTGATAGCTACAACACGTTGATCAATATAGGGATAAATATGCGAAACCTCATTAACGTTATCGTGTAATCGGAACTTATACTTAAAATAGAAGGCAAATGCCCCTTCAACTGCTTTATTTACAGTCCCTGACTGAGACAAATACAATTGGTATAAATTCCCATCATCTCCACTTATTCCTTCTACAATAATTTTAAACACATAACCACCAAAATCGGGTAATAACTCACCTTCTGTGGGATTAAAAGGTCCAAATGTGTACCATTTCCCATCAGTAGCTGGATCAACTCCAAAGTTTTTAGAAGCTAATAAAGTTCCGCTGTCATACGATCCTTTTAAATTCGATTTTTGAGCATCTTCGCTTGATGCAGCACCTTTACCTCCATAGATTCCATAAAACATACGGCTATTAAATTCCCCTTTTTGCTCATCAATACTTCCTCCGATATCTGGATCAAACACTCGAATGAAAACAGGTTGAGTTTGTTCTTTGGGAATAGAAAAAAATATGATTTGCACAAAATCATTATCACCCCATGCTTTTTCACTTGCATTACCGAATGTCACCAAATTGGGAATATTCTCATCGGTTCCAGGTACAGGTTGTGCATAGCCTAAAACAGACACAGATAGGAAAAACAATAAAATAAATGTATTCTTTATCATGGTTATTCAATTACAGTAATTTCTTTTGTCGTACAAAACTTCTTATCCATCTCACCTTTAAAAACCGTGCCACATTTTATAGTATAGGTTCCTTTTTTAGAAAAATTATGAACTAAACTCTCTCCTTTTAATCGGGTACCATCACCAAAATCCCAAAAAAACCCATCTGGTTCTGATGTTTTAAAGTAAGTTTTGTTTGCATTAAATTCGGTTGCTACCCCAATTTTTAATGTATCGGGCGATGAAATATAAATTTGTTCAGTTTTTTCGAGATTAATATCATATTGAGCTACAATATACAAATCCTCTTTTAAAAGTGTATCAACTACATTTAAAGCAACATGATAAGCACCAGGGCCTGGAAAACAATGATCCACTTCGAGACCTTTACCCGAATGGCCATCACCAAAATCCCATCGATATACATAGGGAAGTGTATCTGATTTATAAGAACCATTTTCGAAAAGCGTAAAGCAATAATTATCTTCAACTTGTGGTTGGCAGTCTAAAAAAACAGGAAATGCTTGTTTAAACTCATATATATTGTCCGACTTATCTCTATTGGAAGTAAAATAACCCCATTCTCCATTTTCCGAAACAAAACACCCATAATCATCAAAAGAAGAATTAACTGGAAAGCCTAATGATATAGGTTCGCTCCATCCATTTCCTTTCGCTACTGAATAAAAAATATCTAAACCTCCTTGCCCTGCATGCCCATCTGAAGCAAAATAAAGACGCCCTGACGGATGGTAAAAGGGAAAAACCTCATTCCCAGGTGTGTTTATTGCTGATCCTAAATTAATAGGTTCACTCCATGTACCATTTTTATTCTCGCACATATAGATATCCGTTTTTCCATATCCTTTATTCATATCCGATGAAAAAAACAGCTTTTTCCCATCAGGTAAAAGGGTTGGGTGACCAACGGAATAATCGGTGATAGAATTAAATGGTAAAGCAATGGGATTCGACCAATTGGAGTTGCTCTTATCATATTCGAACAATCCCATTAAATCTCCCTTTTTGTTATCATTAATTGACTTGGCATTTTCCGACTGGCTTTGAGTTATAATAAGTTGCTTGCCATCCTTATTTAAAAACAAAGGGCCATTGCTAAAAGGATTTTGAATAGATGTAAATGCCAGTTTAGGATCGCTCCATTTTCCATTTGCGTTTAATTGCGATAAATAGGTTTTGTACAAATACTCGTTATTGCTCCCCAAGTAGGTAACCAATAATGAACTCTTTCTATTGGAACTAAAATACAAAACCGAATCTTGAAAAAACGGTGCTATCTCATTGCTATAGGTCTTATTAAACGGCAATGGTGAAATAATATAGTCCTGACTATGGATAGATGCCGAATAAAGAATCGAGATGAATCCTATCAACAATAAAAACTTAGGCATTGGGAATGAGTATTTTTCAGACTGAGTATGTGGTTTACATGAGTTGATGTGGCATACATTTAACAACGAATTGATCCTCATATGATTTTACTTTAAATTATTTAGAGATATACATCTCATTGCGATTACCATTTTTTTAATGTTGTATGATCCAATGTCATCTGTTTATATTTGTTTTATTTGCCAGATGGAACTCCAAAAACATAATCATCCTCATGTGTATAAAGACTTTTACATGGTCGTTTCATTTATTAAAAAAACTTAGGCCCTTGTGATTTCAGCTTAAATCCAAAATCGTAATGAATACTTATTTCATGCGATCCACTATTAAACGTGGCTAATTCGTTAAATCCATAATCATAACTATAAGCTACGCGCAATTGCGGCAAAACCTGATAGCCGAGTAATCCAACCATCTCGTTGGTTGACCGATATGATATGCCTAAAATGATAAGATCATTAATAAAAAAACTATTGCTTACTTCGTAAAGCACATTGTATCTAGGGTCGTAATTTAACAACACTGATGGTTGTGTTTTTACAATGGATGTGAGATTAAATAAATAACCTGCTGTTAACAAAACACTTGCATTTGTATGACTGAAGGTTGTAGTCAAATCAAAAGCGTTATCGCTTTCAAAGAAATTTGGAATGGATAATCCTGCAAAAAAACGTTTCCCATACCAAGCAACACCAAATCCGACAACCGGTAGCGATGCTTTTTCTGAATCCAAAAACACAACGTCGTTTCTATTGGCAATTGGCACCGAGTTGAACCCCGATGTTTTAAAAACCATGCCTCCGTTAATGCTAAAAGCCAATCGCGATCGATTGGCCATTTGAATTCGATAAGTATAAGATGCATTAAATCCAGTTTGTTTGGTTATGGCGTAAGCATCATTGTATAACTGCAAGCCCAGTGCTACTTTTTCGTTTTTTAGTGGCGTATGAGCCGAGAAAAATTGAAAAGTTGGCGCACCATCGAATCCAACCCATTGTTTTCGATACGATCCAAACAACGATAAGGCATCATCTGATCCCGCAAAGGCACTGTTAATTGCAAATCGATTATGCATGTACTGACTCACAAACAAATTGTTTTGCGAACAAATATTCCCTACTGGCAGAAAAACTAAAATTAATGCAACAAAACAGATACGCTTGGCGAATGGCTTTGCGCTTGAAAAACTAAGGGTTAAGCAACTCATTATCTGCTATTTGGTTTTAATAATTACAAATCCTTTAATTAACTCAAGATTTTTCGCTGAAAAAACATAATAATAGGTATCGTCGGGCAATAGTTTTCCTTGTAAATCTCTACCATCCCAAGGACTACTATTATCGTAGTGAGTTGTTTTATACATTACCTTTCCAATTTTATTAAACACAATAAACTCACTATCAATGGCTTTATCGGCACCATCAATTATAAAATAATCATTCACCCCATCGTTATTGGGAGAGAACCCATTTTGAAGATTAAACAACTTAACATTTATCAGCACTGAATCTTTTGCATCAGCGCAAATAGCCGACTCGATTTTCCATCTGAATAAATTATCTCCTACAATTAAGCTATCAACTTTTGATGTGGGACTGTTTATATCACTAAAAAACCCTTTCCCTTTAACAACTTCCCAGCTTCCAGTGCCTGATTGTGGCACTGTGCCTTGTAAGTTATAGCTGTATGTTTTTGTTATAAACGCATCATCGCCAGCAAAGGCAGTAGGCTTTTTATCAACAGTAATCATGAAATTATTTGATAAATTGGCAGTACAACCATATTGACCAGTTATTCTGTTAAACGAATAGGTGGTAGTGTTCACCGGAGACAATTCCATTGATCCATTGTCCAAAATAAAAGTTGATTGAACATTCTGAGAATCAAACGAGTAATCGACTTTATAAGGTGCGTTCCCTGTGAATGTTAGCAATAAATAGGTTGTGCCTCCTTCGCAAATTGTAGTGTTGGGGCTTATAACCGCTAAAGTTCCTGGCTTGGGGAAATGGATGGTTACTGTGGAATCGGTTTTACATCCTGCATTATCAACCTCCCATTTAAAATCGTAATAACCATACTCGGGAACAGTAACTGATGATGCCGGATTGCTTGCATTCGAAAAAATTACAAGTGAATTAGCGGAACTCCATGTTCCTGAACCTTTATCGGCAGTAGCAGCTAAGGTTGTACTTTTTGCACACGCCATTTTATCGCTACCTGCACTAATATTTGGCTGGATATCAACAGTCACGGCCGAACCAGTCATTTGAATTGCAGTGGATTTGCAAGTGTTATTATCGGTAATTTCTGCGAAGGCAAAATTTTTTGCTCCGTTAACCGATTGATTGAAAACATCAGTATTGGTAATACTTGTATGCAGTGTAGGATCAACAGTAGTTCCATCGGTGATTTTATAAGTAAAAGGGGCAACACCCGTAAAATTTGCTGTTACAGGTAAAGCACCTGTTTTACAAATGTTTGATGCACCACTAAGGACTCCAAAAGCTGACCCTAAAAAATCAACTACCACTTTATCCGTATCTCTACAAATACCATTTTGCTGTATAAATTCGAATGTCTTTGAACCTACTGTTGTTGAGGTAAAAACGGCTTTCTCAATGGTATTATCAGTAAAAGTTCCAGCTGTTGAGGTTTCCCAGTGATAGGTAGTTGAGAGAGGTGAACGAACACCATCAAGCGTAACCACATATCCACAATGATTAAGTTTATCGAGACCTGCTTGAGGCACTGCATGTTGATCAAGCACAACTTCAACTTGTTGATTAATAATAAGTGTTCCGCTATTCAAATCCCAATCTGTGGTTGCAGGAATAAATGGAATTGTCCCATCGAAAACACGTTTTAATTTGATATAATAATTTCGAGATTTTATACCGGCACCATAAGTTAAAACGCTCAATGTTAATGGTATTGAAAATTTTTTATCCCCTGTGTTTGTTGGATGACTTGATCCAAGTGCATCTGTTTGATTACGTCTGAATTCAGATTTTATCCAAATCCCAGTTCCTTTATCAATAAAATCAATTACATAACCAAAAGAGTAAGAACCTGTAAACTGAATTACAAGATTGTAATCACCTGATTCGCAGAATGCAACGCTCTTCGAGCTTTCGATGATGGCATTAGGGGTTTGTCCAAAAACATTTATTACCGAAGAAAATGCAAACCAAACAAACAGTAGAAAACATTTTGCTTTCATGCACAAAACTTTTATAACTATTAAAAAACCTCATATATTCCATATTATGTGTTACTTAACGCAAACACATTAACACAGTTCATGTAAAAAACTAATGTAACACATTGAATTGAAATGTGTTTTAACAAACATACAAAAAAAAGGTCACTGTTAAGAACTCTTCGCTTCAATTTCATTGCGAATTTGGTGGTAAAATTAAAACTATTTGTCAAAAAAACTATTTTTTAAAATCAAATCGCCTTATATCAATAACTGTATGAAACGTTACACTTAATTACATTATCAAAGCAAATGAATCACACAGTACCTCTAAAAATAAAACAGGAATTCCAAAAGGCTTAACTTTCTAAACACCTGTTTATAAAATACTTAAAAACGGTTCCTATTTATAACTCAAATTCAGCGGAACCCATTTTTCTATTTCGCTAGCCATCATGCCTTTACGACGAGCTAAATCAGCGACCTGATCTTCATCGATTTTTCCGACACCAAAATAAATTGCTTCGGGATGTGCGATATAAATTCCGCTAACTGCCGCATTGGGATACATGCTAAAATGCTCGGTTAATGTAATGCCTGCATTGTCTTCGGCATGTAGCAAATCGAAAAGCTTGCGTTTTTCGGAGTGATCGGGGCAGGCAGGATAGCCCAACGCCGGACGAATACCTCTGTAACGTTCGCGAATAATATCATCGTAATTAAACTCCTCATCGGGAGCATAACCCCAAAACTCTTTCCGAATGCGAAAATGCATCAGCTCGGCCAATGCTTCGGCCAATCGGTCGGCCAACGATTTCAACAAAATGCTACTAAAATCATCTTGCTCGTCCTCGAAATGTTTAATCCACTTTTCGATACCAATTCCTGCTGTAACAGCAAATGCGCCAATGTGATCGAACTTTTTGCTATCCTTGGGCGCAACAAAATCGCTCAAGCAATAATATGCCTCTTTGCCTTCTTTATCTTGTTGCTCGCGAATATGGCAAAATTTCGTTAACACCTCTATGCGTGATTCATCGGAATAAACCTCAATATCGTCGTGATTAACGGTGTTGGCTGGGAAAATGCCAAAAACTGCATTGGCTTGCACCATCTTTTCAGCCTCCATGCGATCGAGCATTTGCTGCGCATCGCGATACACTTTGAGTGCCTCCACAGCTTTTAACTGCCCTTCAATGTCGGCAAAGCCTTTTAGCCACTCTATTTCGGATGCTTCATTTACAATATTTTCGATGCCTGAGAAATTACCAGTTAACCGCCAAGCATGAAAAAAGAATCGCCAATCGATGAATTTCCGAATCTCCGACAATGGATAATCGGTAATGGTATGCACGCCTGATATTTGAGGCAGTTGAAACTCAGCTTTCGACCAATCTACCTTATATTTTCGTTCGCGAGCTTTCGCCAAAGGCAACATTTTCAATGCCTTTTTATTGCCATGAATTTTGCGCAATTGGGCATATTCGTTTCGAACCGATTGAAGAAATTCGCCATCATTTTTCTGCGACATCAAGGCACTTGCAACCTGAACACTTTTTGAAGCATCCTTAACATAAACCACTGCCCCACTGTAATTAGGCTCAATTTTCACTGCCGTATGAACTTTCGATGTGGTTGCGCCTCCAATCATCAAAGGCGTTTTCATTTTTCGATACTCCATCTCTTTAGCTACCGTCACCATTTCTTCGAGCGATGGTGTGATAAGGCCACTCAGACCAATAATATCGGCATTTTGCTTAACGGCCTCGTTCAATATTTTTTCCATGGGCACCATCACCCCCAAATCGATAACCTCATAATTATTACAAGCCAAAATAACTCCCACAATATTTTTACCAATATCATGCACATCGCCTTTAACCGTTGCCATAATTATTTTACCTGCGGTAGATGCATTTTGACCTCCAGCTTTTTTCTCACTTTCGACAAACGGTTGAAGATAAGCAACCGCTTTTTTCATCACACGAGCTGTTTTTACAACCTGAGGTAAAAACATTTTACCCGATCCAAACAAATCGCCAACGATATCCATCCCATCCATTAAAGGACCTTCGATAATATCGAGCGCATAAGGAAACACCAACTGAGCTTCGGCTAAATCATGCTCCAAATAATCGGTAATGCCACGAATGAGCGAATGATTTAAACGTTCGGTGAGCGATTTGCTTCGCCACTCTTCAACCTGATCGCCTTTACCTGACACCTTTTGATCTTTTACCTGATCGGCATATTCAACCAAACGTTCGGTTGCATCGGGGCGACGATTCAGCACCACATCTTCGACCAAAACCAACAATTCGGCAGGTATTTGACTGTAAATCTGGAGCATACCTGGGTTTACAATTCCCATATCCATTCCAGCCTGTATGGCGTAATATAAAAATACCGAATGAATTGCTTCACGCACCGCATCGTTTCCTCTGAATGAAAACGAGAGATTGCTCACACCGCCACTTACGCGGGCATAAGGCAAGTTGGCTTTTATCCAACGAGTGGCATCAATGTAATCAACAGCATAATTGTTGTGCTCTTCAATACCGGTAGCAATAGCCAAAACATTGGGATCGAAAATTATATCCTGAGGTGCAAATTTTACCTGCTCGGTTAATATTTTATAGGCACGGCTGCAAATCTCTTTACGACGCTCAAACGAATCGGCTTGTCCCTTTTCATCGAAAGCCATTACCACAACCGCTGCGCCGTACTCTTTAATTTTTGTAGCTTGACGAATAAAACTCTCGTCTCCCTCCTTTAAACTGATGGAATTAACAATACATTTACCTTGTACACATTTTAATCCTGCCTCTAACACCTCCCATTTGGAGCTATCGATCATAAAAGGCAATCGCGAAATATCAGGATCTGAGGCCATCATATTTAAGTATGTCACCATCTCCTTTTTGGCATCCAACATGGCATCATCCATGTTAATATCAATAATTTGAGCACCACCTTCAACCTGATCGCGGGCAACCGAAAGTGCCTCTTCGTATTTCTCCTCACGAATTAAGCGGGCAAACTTTTTACTTCCCGACACATTGGTTCGTTCACCCACGTTTATAAAATTAAGCTCAGGCGTAAATGTTAAAGGCTCTAAACCGCTCAAACGAGTGGTTACGGTTATTGGTTTAGGTTTATGAATTTTCGATGATTCGATCATCTTGGCAAATGCACGAATGTGATCGGGCGTGGTTCCGCAACATCCACCTAAAATATTGACTAATCCACCCGACAAATATTCTTGAACCTGTTTGGCCATTTTTTCGGGCGACTCGTCGTACTCGCCAAACTGATTTGGCAAACCTGCATTGGGATAGGCGCTAATTAGAAATGACGATTTTTTCCCCATCTCCTCAACATACGGTCTTAAATCGGATGCTCCAAAGGAACAATTCAAACCGATGGATAATAAATCGATGTGTGATACCGAATTAATAAATGCTTCAAGCGTTTGACCCGATAACGTTCGACCGCTGGCATCGGCCACAGTTGCCGAAACCATAACTGGAAATTTGGCAATTCCACGAGACTTTAACTCCTCGTTAACAGCAAACAAAGCCGCTTTAGCATTGAGCGTATCAAATATGGTTTCGATTAAAATAATATCAACATCTCCATCCAACAATCCTTTCACCTGCTCGCGATAAGCCATCTCCAACTCATCGAAAGTTATAGCTCTATAAGCAGGCTGATTAACATCGGGAGAAAGCGAAGTTGTTTTATTGGTTGGCCCCATAGCTCCAGCTACAAACCGAGGTTTATCAGGAGTAGTATATCGATCGGCCACTTTTCTAGCTAATAATGCGGCCTGATAGTTAATATCATACACCAAATGCTGTGCTTCATAATCGGATTGCGAAACCGATGTGGCATTAAACGTATTGGTTTCAATAATATCGGAACCGGCCTCAAGATATTGTTTGTGTATGGTTTCGATAATATCGGGACGGGTTAATGTTAGCAAATCATTATTTCCTTTTACAGGATGGGAATGACTGGCCAATAAAGATCCCCTAAAATCTGATTCCTCTAATTTATATTGTTGAATAAGACTCCCCATAGCTCCATCGAGCAATAAAATACGCTCTTTTAGCGCCTGGTACAAAATAGCCTGTCGGTTCATTATAAGTTATTTAAGAATTTTACCGGCAGCGGGATAATGAATAAAAATTATAACTCCATCCTTACCAAAAAACAAAAATAAGCAATTATGACTAATGAGGAAAATAAATCTATGCCCTAAAGCCCCTTATACCGATAGTTTTTAAAAATAACAATTGTTCATTAAACCTTTTTCGTTTTATCGACTCAAAGAAATTACAACAAACAATTAAGGTAGGTGAAAAACCTACCAGAAAATAAATTAAACACCATAAATACAAAATTTCATGAAAACAGTAAAAATTTTAGTTGGAAGCATGATGGTTGCAGGATTACTATTTAACACCTCGTGCAAAAAAGATGAACCTCAAACCACATTAAGTGAACAAATTGCAGAAGAGGATGCTGCAATGGATGATCAAATTAATACGATTGATGAACAAGTTGATTTTATCAGTTCATCATATGATGGTGTGATAGCAAGTACAACTACATTAAAATCAGCAACTACTGATGATGTTGTTGTATATCCAACTTACACTGTTACTTTTCCAGAAGGAAATCGTTGGCCAGTTGTTGTAACTGTTGATTATGGTACAAGCAATATTGATGTAGTTATTCAGTCTGGAGGAAAACCTGTAACAGTAGCAATGAGAGGAAAAATCATTATCGAAAAAACAGCACCTCATTTCAATCCTGAATCGGTAAGAACCGTAATGTTTGATGGTTTTTTTGTTAATGATAATGCCATTGAAGGCACGCAAGCCTACACGAATTTAGGTTATAATAGCAAACAAAACCTCGAATTTAGTTGGGTTGGAGATATAAAATTAACTACCCCTGATGGTTTTTGGGTCAACCGTATAGTAAATAAAGTGCGTGAAATGTCTAAAGGAATTGACACTAAATCGATTTGGGATGATGAATTTTCTGTGACTGGGTCTGTAACAGGATCAAATTCAAAAGGATGGGCATATTCACACACCATTCAAAGCGAAAATCCTTTAATTCGCAAAAGAGTTTGTCGCTTCCCCGTTTCAGGAAAAATTGATGTTGTTAATCCATTAATCTCGTTTACTTTAGATTATGGAACTGGCGAATGCGATGCTTTTGCTACTGTTACCGATAAAGATGGAGTAATTACCGAGATTATTCTTGGAAGAAGATGGCAGAAAAAATAAGCTAATTACATCTTATTAAAACAATAAAGAGGACCCGAAAAGTCCTCTTTATTGTTTTAATTCATTATCTGCGAAATTATTATCACACCAACAAATTATAAAACAAGGATCCGAACATTAAATAAATGAACATCCCAATAATATCATTTAAAGTAGTTACAAATGGACCAGTAGCTACAGCGGGATCGATTTTGATTTTTGATAAAAACAGAGGTATAAAAGTTCCAAATAGGGAGGCAAAAACCACCACCGAAAACATTGCCGCAGCCACAGTACCTGTAAGGGCAAGCTCGGCACCAATAAAATAATTATATCCAAAAATAATGGATGATAATACTGAGGCATTTAGTAATGCGATGGTTAACTCTTTAAGTAATTTAGTCCAATTAGTATCGATACCTAAAGACCCTGAGGCCAGCGATTGAACAATAATTGCTGATGACTGTATTCCCACATTACCTCCCATTGCACCAATTAATGGCATAAAAAAAGCCAACTCGGGATGCTGTTGCAATAGCCCCACAAAGCCGCCCACCAAGCGCGATCCAATAATTCCGCCCAACATACCAATTAATAGCCAAGGAATTCGAGCCCGAGTATGAATCCACACGGTATCTGAAATTTCAACATCTTCGGTAATACCCGATGCTAGCTGATAATCTTTCTCAGCTTCTTCGCGCATCACATCAACTACGTCATCAATGGTTATTCGGCCCACGAGCCTTCCAACGCCATCGATAACAGGAAGTGCAACCAAACCGTATTTATCCATTATATTGGCTACTTCTTCCGATGGGGCATCTACACGTACTGATATGATATCATCGTTTAAAATATTTTTAATTTGAGTATCAATCGGAGATAACAACATCCGTTTTAAAGATAACGTCCCAACAAGTACTCCATCGGCATTAACAACGTACACATAATAAACCTCATCAACCTCTTCGGCTTGTTTACGCATACTCCGCAAGCAAGTAGGCACACTCCAGCTTTCTTTAACTTTGATGAGCTCCTTAGCCATCATACCGCCGGCTGTGTCCTCATCGTAACTTAACAAATCGGCTATATCCCCGGCATTGGAAATATCATCGAGATGCGACAATACCTCTTGCTGCTTAGCAACATTCAATTCTCCAAGGATATCGGCAGCATCATCGGTGTCCATCCGATCGATAAACCGCTTGGCAATAACTTCACTGGGAAGACTTGTCAGGAATCGCCGTCTGTCGTCTTCCTCTAACTCAGTTAGTACATCGGCGGCAGTATCATCATCCAACAAAAAATAAAGAACCTTAGCTTCATCTAAGTCCAGCTCTTCATAAACTTCCGCAATATCGGCTGGATGCAACTCTTCGAGCAGTAATTTAATTTCAGTTTCATCGTTTACTTCAATTAGCTCCCGAAGATTCTCGATATACTCACGCGTCAGTTCAAAATTGATCATGCTTTGTATTGAGGTTTTACAGATTAAATAAATACACTCTAGGCTGGATTAGATGAAACCAAGTTAGTTAATTCAACAAACTGGGCTACAGATAATTGCTCGGGGCGTAAACTCATAGTCGGATGATTAATAATAGCATCGCGATTAAAAAAAATTGGTTTTATCGAATTACGAATGGTTTTACGACGCTGATTAAACGTTGCTTTGATGATTTGCTTAAATAACACCTCATCGCAGTTCAATGTTTTCACATCGTTTCGAGTAACACGAATAACACCCGATTTAACTTTTGGCGGAGGTGTAAAAACATCTTCATGCACCGTAAACAGATACTCAACGTTATAATAAGCCTGAAGTAATACGCTTAAAATTCCATATACTTTACTTCCGGGAGGCGAAGCAAGGCGCTCGGCCACCTCTTTTTGAAGCATTCCAACAATTTCGGGGATATAATCGCGATACTCCAATACTTTAAAAAATATTTGACTGGAGATATTGTAGGGGAAATTCCCAATCACAGCGTAAGGTTGATCAAAAACCGAGTCGAGTTTTAACTGCAAAAAATCGCCTTCAATAATTTTAGCCTCTAACTCAGGAAAAGCTTGTTTAAGATAGACAATCGATTCAGTATCAATATCAATCAATTTTAAGTCTATGTCCGATTTGTTTACCAAAAACTTGGTCAACACCCCCATTCCTGGACCAACTTCTAATACCGGATATTTAAACGAAAGACCATCGACAATATCGCTGGCAATTTGCGTATCGTTTAAAAAATGTTGTCCCAGATGTTTTTTTGCGCGTACAGGCTTCATTAACAATTTGTTTAAGTCAAAACTAAAACTGACTGATTGGAGGCTAAAGATAAAATGGTTAAACTTGCGTAATTAAAACACAAAAGTAAAACTATTATTAGGAATGGTTTGACTAAATGTGAATGTAAAGTATAATTTTCTTGAAAAACATACGATTGAAACAGTTTATAATTAAAGCCGCTCAGTTTTTATTGTTCTTACTTATTGGCGCTGCCGTGTTTTATTGGTTATATCGAAATCAAGATGCCACTCAATTATGGGAAATTATAAAAAAAGCCGATTTCTTTTGGATATGGCTTTCGCTTGGTCTTGGGTTGATAAGTCATTTAATCAGAGCTATCCGTTGGCAAATGCTCATTGAAGCATCTGACAAAAAGCCTTCTTTAATAAACACATTCATGTCGGTAATGAGCGGCTACTTAGCCAATTTAGCCTTGCCTCGCATGGGAGAAGTGACTCGATGTGGCATTTTAAGTAAATACTCGAACCTATCATTTGTTCGATTAGCCGGTACGGTAGTTGCGGAACGATTAACCGATTTGAGTTTCTTACTACTTTTGATTGCAACCTCATTTATCCTTGAATTTCATATGTTGCGAGACTTGATCGTGAAGCATGTCTCATTTTCGGGTTTTATTAACTTATTGCATTTGTGGTATGTTTGGATGCTAATTCTAGCCATGATTCCATTAATTTGGTGGATTCGAAAAAAACTAATAAAGTTATCACTATTTGCTAAATTAAAAACGTTGTGGGCTAAGTTCACCGAGGGATTCAGCTCCTTAAAGCGAGTTAAAAACAAACCACTTTACCTGTTTTATAGCTTTGCCATATGGGTGATGTACTTCTTAATGCAATATGTTTGTTTTTTCGCCTTCGATGTCACCTCGCACCTAACAGTTAGTGCAGGAATAATTATTTTAGCCACAGGAAGTATTGGCATGTTAGCACCAGTACAAGGCGGTATTGGCCCTTGGCACGCCATGGTTATTGCCACCTTAGCAGTCTATGGAATTACAAACGAATCAGCCTATGCATTTGCACTTTTGGTTCATGGCGCACAAAATGCACTGGTGGTAGTGGTTGGATTACTCAGTTTAATTGCCTTTCCGCTGGTTAATTCTAAAATTAAAAAATGAAATGGATAAAAAACCCAATTACTTTTCGATTCGTTTTTGTCGCAATAGGAATTGGCGCAACCATTTTTGTTGTACTCAAATATATACATGCTCCTGAACGATTTAACATTGCTGAATTTGTATCCCAAAAAACATTTTTATTAGTAGCGATCATACAATTATTTTTGATCGTAGCCAATTTAATGCTCGAAGGGCTACGATGGCATTGCATTTCATATCCTATCACAAAATATCCATTCCGTAAATCTTTCAAACAAGTATTAATCGCTATCCCAGCAGGCATAGTTACTCCAGGCCGAATTGGCGAATTGATATCTCGTTCTGTTCAAGCTCCCGAAGGACATAAAACAAGCACGCTAGGATTAGCCATGGCTAGTAGCGTTTTACACACCATCATAATTGGTGTTTTGGGGATGATATCTTTTGTTGCAACCATTCCATTTTCAAACGAATTAAGGTTTTTATCGTTTGAATCAAACAAATTATTAATAACAATAGGAGTTTTCATAGGTATTGCAATATTCATAACTTGGATTTTAAAAAAAGGGTTTGTCTACAAATCGAATGTTCAGCTACTTACAAAAGGACTCAAGCAAATACCTTTAAAATCAATAATTTACCTAATTGGGTTTACCATATTAAGATTCATTTGCTACAATTTACAACTAGCTATCTGGCTAGCACTTTTTACTCAAATTCCAACATCCGAAATACTCACACTTACTCCTATCTATTATTTAATCATAACCATAGTGCCTTCCTTTATACTTCTTGATTTGGGCATAAAAGGCACTGCTGCATTATTGGTATTTAGTTCAATTGGAGCTGCCACTCCAGCTATACTCATCGCTATATTTATGATGTGGATTTTCAACACTGCTGCACCAACGCTCCTTGGTTCTGTAATTATATTTCGTCAGCATCTCAAATCTAAAAACTCATAATTTAAGAACTAATTATCACCTACCGAGTAAAACATAACTTGTAGAAGTTAATCCCGGACAATTAAAAACTTGAAGCAATTCAATCTTTAAGTTGTTGACTTAACAAGAAAATCTCTTTACTACCAACTATTTGCAATGTACCTTTGATAATCAAAACTCATTGAAAATATGTTTATCACACTTATTGTATTAGGACTTTTGCTTATAGCGGTTAATTCTTTTTTTGAGGTGCTATGAAAAAAAAGTATCTTAGTTTTCTATGGGACAAAAGCGAAAAGAACGTCCTTCAACGGACAAGTTATTAGAAACCGTATCACGGATGTTGGTACCGAGTTATATATTGGAGAAC
>JBBQUP010000039.1:0-28310 GCA_038212305.1 Bacteroidales bacterium | reverse complement strand
GCCCTGTGGGCATACAAATGTCGCTCTTTTGAGGGGGGTAGGTTTTTGAAAAACCAAAAAATATTTATGCAACCTATTATTATACAACAATATAGAAAACAAAAACCGACAAGATTTATGTTTTGTCGGTTAATAGTGATTAACAATATCTTTTATTCGTTATTAACTTATAGTACTTCTAATCGAAAGCTTCTTTTTTTACTATATTTATCAATAATTGTAAATTCCAGTTAGTTGAATTATAATTTTAGTAGGGTGATGATAAACTATTGACACAATTAATCATCATAAATTTATAAAAGCGGTTTATATTGGATAATTTTTTTTTTGGACATACTTTTTTTTTGTAGTTTTATAACAATCAAAATAAAATATCAATGAGAAATAGGATTCTTGCCTTATTGTTTGTGCTGACAATCTTTACGCTATTACCTGAATCGATTAATTGTCAAGAAGATAAGTTATCAGGACAGTGCTTTAGTTACTTAAAAGGTCCTTATGTTTCTACAGGACAAGCCATGCGAGCATTTCTAACTGGAGATGAAGTTGCTGAATTTCATACCACGTTATACGAAGGAACGATTTATCGAATTGTTGCATGCAGTCCAAAAGATGACAATATTATTTTTTCGGTTTTCGATAAGGATCGCAATTTACTTTTTAATAGCTACGAGCATGTTAATGCTAACTTTTGGGATTTCAAGATGATTGGATCCTTAGAATGCATTATCGAAGCACGTTTAAATCCTAAAAAAGGTGCGTCAGGGATGGCAATGATTATGATTGGTTTTAAAGGAGATGTTGAATTAAAATAATTGAAGCTTTAATAACCTGGATAATTGCCAGCAAAATATTTCTAATAATTATTTAATGAGTGAAGGAATATTAAAAGCATTAATGCAACTGTTTGCATTGGTTGCTTTTCCTACAAATGAGTCCGGATCTAGACGATCGATTGTTAAAACCTTTCTGACTCATCAATTAAATAACCAATTGGCTGAAGAGTATTTGAAAATGTACGACAAGTTTTACGTCGAACATCAGCGAAGATTTAAAGAAAAGGATCGTCTTCCTCAAAGAATCGCTTCCAGTTCTGTTAAAGTTCTTAAGATTGCCAGTGAGATTAACGAAGAGTTGACTCATTATCAAAAGCTTATACTGACAATTCAATTAGTTGAATTCTTAAAATCAGGATGGGGCATAAATATGCTCGAGAACGAATTTATTGATCACGTTGCTTTAGCCTTAAATATCGATCCTGTTGAATACGAGAGCATCTGTGATTTCATTATTCAACCATTTGAAAATCAGAAACCGGCACTTAACATTCTAATTATTTCTGATCAGACCCCGTCGAATCAGAATTTTCGGCATTTATATTGGGCTAATTTAAATTCAGAAGTTCGGATTCTAAATGTTGAATCAGCGAAATTGTTTTTAATGCGGTATGATGGGAATGTTGATCTGACTAACAATGGGCAGCTCGTTTCTGTTAATCGAATTCATGTAATACGACCTGGTTCATCATTACGCCATCGAAAAATTGATCCGATTTTCTATAGCGACATTTCGAGTCAGTTCACAAATGACATTATTGAAACACCTGTATCTTTTGATGTTAAAGAGCTGGAGTATCATTTCAGCAAGAAAAAAATAGGTCTTTATCCCGTTACGTTTTCTACCCAATCGGGAAAATTAGTGGGAATCATGGGGGATAGCGGATCTGGAAAAACTACCCTGATAAATCTGTTATGCGGCATTTATAAGCCATCAAGCGGACAGGTTACAATTAATGGTGTTGACATTCATCAACGCAAATCAAAAATTGAGGGATTAATTGGCTATGTTTCTCAAGATGATTTGTTAATGGAGGATTTAACAGTATTTCAAAATCTTTATTATAATGCCAAATTGTGTTTTGATGATTTGCAGGACAATGAAATCAGAACAAAAGTACTTGGGTTGCTTGAATCACTTGGATTGTTTGAGGCAAAGGATATGAAAGTAGGATCTCCACTTGAGAAAAACATTAGTGGCGGTCAGCGGAAAAGATTAAATATTGGTCTTGAACTTATTCGTGAACCATCGGTATTATTTTTAGATGAACCTACATCTGGACTATCTTCACGAGATTCTGAAAACATAATTGATTTATTAAAAGAGTTGGCCATAAAAGGGAAATTGGTTTTTGTAGTTATACATCAGCCATCATCCGATATATTTAAAATGTTTAATCAACTGTTGGTTTTAGATACTGGTGGATATCTTATTTATAATGGAGATGCTGTTGAAAGCATAAACTATTTTAAAACATGTATTAATCATGTTCATCGCGATGAAAATGAATGTCTTTCATGCGGTAATGTCAATGCAGAGCAGGTTTTGAATATTATTAACATGGAGATGGTTGATGAATATGGTAATTTTTCATCCGTTAGAAAAATTGAACCCATTGATTGGTATTTAAAACACATCGAATTTAGCATTCATAAAAATATCGGGGATCGAATTCATGAGAGACCGCTTCCTAAAGTGAATTTTAAAGTTCCAGACCGGCTTAAACAGTTTTTGGTGTTTTTTAAGCGGGACGTTTTATCGAAATTGGCTAATAGGCAATATTTACTTATTAATTTGCTTGAAACGCCTGTGTTAGCATTTATTTTGGCTCTGATTATTCGTTATTACAATGTAGATGCAAATAATTTCGAAGGGTATAATTTCTCTAATAATCCAAATCTTTCAATTTTTATTGTTATTTCAATAATTATTGCCTTTTTTGTGGGTTTAACGCTTAGTGCAGAAGAGATTATTAACGACAGGAAAATACTGCAACGTGAAGCTTTTTTGAACCTTAGTCGATTTAGTTATTTGCTATCTAAATTGGTTATTTTGGGTGGAATTACGGCTGTTCAAATGGGGATGTTTGTATTAATAGGGAATCAAATATTAGCCATAAAAGGAATGTTTGTGTATTATTGGATTGCTCTTTTTAGTACGGCCGTTTTTGCAAATATTCTTGGGTTAATCATCTCCGATTCGTTTAAAAAAACAGTAAACATTTATATTTTAATACCTTTTTTAGTAATACCTCAACTTATATTAAATGGTGTTTTCGTTAGTTATGATCGATTAAATCCAAAATTATCCTCTCCAGACAGGATTCCTTGGTTTGGAGAATTAATCACTTCACGGTGGGCATTCGAGGCAATTGCAGCGCATCAGTATAGCAATAATAAGTACCAGCAAATTTTTTACGACTATGACAAGCAAAAAAGTCAATCGCATTTTAAAAAAGAGTTTTGGTACGCAGCTATGGTGAACAAACTCGATAAATGCAATCGATTGTATGATGAGCATAATAATGCTGAATTATATGATGGGATAGCTCTCATTAAAAAAGAGCTTCAAAAGGAGAATGCAAATAATCGATTACCAAAATTTTCTCGATTTGATTTATTAGATACAATGCATTATTCTATGTCGGTCTATACGCTGGTTAAACAACATTTAGATAATTTAAGATCATATTATCGTAAATCATATAATGTTGCAGATATAGCTCAAGATAGAATTAAAAGAGAGATGGTTTCAACACCAGAGTTAAGAGCGCAATTCCTTAAGTTAAAAGCCGATTATTACAATGAAAATCTTGAGCGTTTAATTAGAGATAATAGTAATTTGTTTTCGGATAAAATTATTGAGTACAATGGTGTTTTAGTTCAAAAAATAGATCCTATTTATAAAGATCCGGAGTCACATTTTTTAAAAGCACATTATTTCTCACCGTATAAAAACTTATGGGGGCAATCGTACCCTACTTATTGGGTAAATATTGGTGTGATTTGGGTTACCTGTTTATTGTTATTTTTAATTTTGTATTTTAAAGTGCTTGATCGGTTTTTTCATTTGGGAAAATATCTCAAAGCAAAAACGTTAAAGAAGAAAAACGAAATGGTAGATTAATTTGCGTTTTTATTATCTAAAAAAAGAAAAATTCACTTTTCCATATTCGCGTAATTCCTTGAAGTGAGGGTGATTGGCGAAAGAAATTCGATCGGAGTGTTCAATAATGAGCAACCCATCAGCTGCTAAGCACGATTTTTCGAAAATCAAGTCGGGTATGGTTTCGAAATTAATTAAATCAAAAGGAGGATCAGCAAATATTAAATCATAAATACCTCCGGTAGTTTTAATAAATTTAAAAACATCGGCTTTTAAAGGAATAATAGCTTGGTCGAAACCAAATTCTTGGGATGTTTTTTTTATGAACTGCCAATGTGAATAATTCATTTCAACAGATGTAATTGATTCACATCCGCGCGAAGCGAATTCATAGGATATACTGCCTGTGCCTGAGAACAAATCAAGTACCTTTAATGTATCCAAATCCAACCTGTTTATTAGAACATTAAATAAAGCTTCTTTTGCCAAATCGGTTGTTGGTCGAGCTTTAAAAGTAGATGGGGGCAAAAACCTCCGACCTTTATGTGTTCCGCTAATTATTCGCATAGTATGGAATTAAATAAACCGCTAAATTGGTTCAATTGCATATTTTTTAGTTTTGAGCTTAATTGAAAGTTGCGGTTAGTTTCCTGTACCGTTAATTGTTTAATAAATGGTTTAAGAAAAAGGAATTCTGAGCTGCTTTTATTCACATTACCGTTTGCAAAAACAGCAGTTTGCGAGGCGCTTAGCTTTAATTGTTCGAAAATATATAAAATATAGTATAGTAAGTCCTGATTAGAAGAGAAAGAAAATCTATTCGCTAAGATTAGTTCTCGAGCCGATGTTACAACAATCCAAAACTCATTGGATGAGATGTGTAGATGCACTACTGAATTTAATTCATTGATCTGATCTGTAACTAAACTTTCTTCGATGAAAGGAGTGGAGAAATGGAGTATTATTGGCGATTCAAATAGTTGTTTAACATTTGAATAGAGTTCTGTGTTAATGGCAAAAACATTAACAGCATCGGCCATTTTAAGCTTATTCGATAGAACTTTATAAGTGGAATTTGAAGTGTTGCGACAAGCTAACCAAAGAAGTTCATCTTTTTTCTCGTCTTTAAATAATGCGGATGGAACCAATGTCGAATATTGATTACCCACAATTATGAAAGTTTTCTTGTATTTTAATCCCAAGATGGATTCATTGGCTGCTATCTCTTCTAGTTGTTGAGCAATAGCTATAGAATTACTAATTATTAATTCCTTAAATGCGATAAATGTATTGATAATTGGGTCGAATACACAAAAAGAAAATCCATCCAGACGAATCTGGATGGATAGATAGTATGATTCTGAAAGAAATTTATCAAATGTTTCGTCTGTCAACGATATTTTTTCAATTATCATTAAGTTTACTCCCAGTTACCTGCGTTATTATTTGCTTCTTCGAGTGAACCAACTTTTAAGCCCGGGTATCTTTCAAGTTTTTTTGCAATTTGGTTAAGGTTGATAATATCTTGCTTTCCCATTCCATTTAAAAAGATTTCGTTTGGAACTTTAGCTTCGAATACTTGCACTTTAACGCCTGATGCAGTTGTTATTACATTATGTCCTAACTCAAATTTTTTCCCATTTGTTAGAGGAATAAAGCAAATTGAATCGGGAATATATTTATTTCTTGCCAATGAATCCATTACACTAATTTTAATGGTATCGCGTTTAATATATCCTAAGGCTAATGCTTTAGTTTCATTAATTCCTGCAGCAATCATGCTATCGGTTAATGCACCTTCCATTTTCACTAAAGGGAGTTCACCATTTTTAATAAAATCAATCAATGTGTCGAAACTTGCAGTGTATTGATTGTTAACCGTTTTGTAAGCTATTTGCGCATCGCGAATTTGAATTAGTCTGTCAACGACTTTTCCTTTTCTAAAATCATATTCTTTTTGGAATCTAATGGGTTTTTGAATACTTTCCCAGATGAAAAATCCTAATAGTAGGACGGCGATGGATAGAACAATTTGGAGAGCTGTTTTCATTATTTTTTTGATTTTGTATTGTTTCAAAGATTGCACAAATTTATAAAAAAATTCAAATCGACACTTTTTATTAAAATAGAATATAACAAAAATGCTAAATATTCATTTAGAACAGCTCATTTTAACTAATTTTAACCAAACACCAACTGCTTCACAAGCTGTTTTAATCCGTGGGATTGGCGAATTTATTGTATCGCATCAAAATGATGAGTTACTTTTGGTAAAAGGTTATGCCGGAACAGGAAAAACCTCTATAGTGAGCGTGCTTGTAAATGTATTAAAAAGTTTAGAAATAAATGTGGTTTTAATGACTCCAACTGGTCGATCGGCCAAAGTTTTATCCACCATATCAAATTATCCAGCTCTTACGATTCATAAAACAATTTATCGGCAGCGATCTGGAGGCGGACATTTTGATTTAAATTGGAATCGTTGCAAGGACACTATGTTTATTGTTGATGAAGCTTCGTTAATTGGAAATCAAGATTACGAAGGATCTATTTTTGGAACAGGCCGTTTACTTGAGGATATGTTTCAGTTTGTTTCTCAAGGAAGTAATTGCAAGTTAGTTATTGCTGGCGATACTGCTCAGCTTCCACCAGTTGGAAATACCTATAGCCCTGCTCTTGATAGAGACGTTTTGCAACAATTTGGATGGAACGTTAAGGAGTTTGTATTAACAGACGTTGTTCGTCAGGAGTTGGATAGTGGAATTTTGAATAATGCTACTGTGTTAAGAAAATTAATTGACCAGCATGCCGAAGGTCAAATATATAGTAGTTATTTAAAACCATGTAGTACCGATTTTTTTGATATTACAAGTGAAACCTTGCTCGATGAAATCACCTCAAGCTACGATCATGAAGGAATTGATCAGACCATAATTTTATGTCGATCGAATAAGCGTGCCTGGCAATATAACAAAGCAGTTCGTCAATCGATACTCATGCGCGAAGAGGCTTTGGCCAAGGGTGATCGGTTAATGGTAATTAAAAATAACTACTTTTATGCTGATAATATTGAAGAATTGGATTTTATTGCCAACGGTGATATTGTAGAGGTTGTTAAGATTGGAAAGTATGAATCGTTGTATGGACTGAATTTTATAAATCTAATTATACGATTGTCGGATTATAATGATTTGGAGATTGATGTGAAAGTAATTTTAGATGTTATTGATACCGAATTTCCCGGTTTTACTAAGGCGCAGTACGAGAGTTTTTATGCTCAGGTTTTGGAGGATTATGCTCATATTACGAATAAAAGAAAGCAGTATGAGGAAATTCGAAAAAATCCATATCTAAATGCTTTAATTGTGAAGTTTGCATATGCAGTAACCTGTCATAAATCGCAAGGAGGGCAGTGGAGTACCGTTTTTATTGACGAAGGCTTTATTAAGCCCGAATTGCGTGATTTGGATTATTTACGATGGCTATATACAGCCATTACTCGAGCAACACAAAAAGTTTTTGTGATTAATTTCCCAAAGAGCGTTTTTAAGGAATAAAAAAAGTCGGCTCTATAACGTTTCTAGAGGGTAAAATTCATTGGTAAATAAAGGCCACGAATCGAAGATTTACGGAGTCAATTCACGAATAAGAAATTACATCGAAAAATAACTACCAATTTTCTGGATTTTGTATGGATGTGCACAAAAGAATAGTTAGCAATTTATGTACGGATAGTTTAATATCCTCGAATCTGACTGCAAGCAGTCAATGCACGAATAATTTTATTCGTGCATTGACTCCGTCGATCTTCGATTCGTGGCTATTTTTCAATCTTTATTCTAACTATTTTTCAATGTGTCAGCGTAGGATTAATTGCTTAAATATCTACCACTTGACATACATGGTAAATAATCAAATGGTCTTTGGGAAAAAACCCACCCACTTATATCAACATAGAACCAAAAAGTCCTTACAATGCAGAGACTTTTTTTAGTATCAAGATGCGAGTATCAAGATTTAAGACTTACCATTCTATTATTCACGGCTTAATCTTAATCTCAAATCTTAATCTCAAATCATATGTCTTGATACTAATTTTTAAACATATGAAAACGTTGGAATTAGATTCCCAAATCCTTCAACATTAGTTCAATTTTTTTATCAGCTTGAGCATTTGCATTATCCCATTCCTTTTTGTCCGATACTGGATATTTTACCTCAAAATAAAACTTAATTTTAGGTTCGGTTCCTGAAGGTCGAACAGAGATTTTGGAACCATCTTCGGTGAAAAATTGCAATACATCGGAAGTGATAGGAAGATTAATTGACTCAGAAGTGCCTTTTAAAATATGATTTGCTTTTAACGAGAGATAATCTTTAACCAAGGCAAGTTTCGAGCCTCCTAATACCGATGGTGGGTTTTCACGATATTTCTTCATGAGTTGAATAATCTCTTCAGCCCCTTCTTTTCCTTTACGAACAATGTAAACCATTCGCTCTTTCGAAAAGCCATATTCAATATAAATCTCTTGCATTAATTCGTAAACCGACTTACCATTGTCTTTTGCCCAAGCAGCAATTTCAGCCATCATGGTAATGGATCCAACAGCATCTTTATCTCTAACATAATCACCTGGTAAAAAGCCATAACTCTCTTCACCACCGCAAATGTATTTTTGTTTTCCTTCCAATTCACGAATAATGCCTGCAATCCATTTAAAACCTGTATAAACATCGTAATAGGCAATGTTGTTTTTAATGGCAATGTCTTTGAGGATTTCTGAGGTAACAATGGTTTTTACTATAAACTCATTGCCTTTGATTTTACCAGTTTCTTTCCATTTTTTAATCATGTACCAGGTAAGAATAACTGCTGTTTGGTTACCATTAACCAAAATAAATTTACCAGTGTTATCTTTTATGGCAATACCTAGTCTGTCAGCATCAGGATCCGAAGCCATAACAATGTCAGCATCCACTACAGCAGCCTTTTTTAATGCCATGTCCATGGCAGCAGGTTCTTCAGGATTAGGTGATTTAACCGTTGGAAAGTTGCCATCAACAACATTTTGTTCTGGAATTGCAATAATGTTGTTGAATCCAACTAAGCGCAATGCATCTGGGATAATTTTAACTCCAGTACCATGAATAGGGGTGTAGATTATTTTTAAATCGCTATGACGTTTGATAACCTCGGGAGCTAATGAATTGGCTTTGATAACATTAAGAAAACGATTATCCATCTCTTCTCCTAAGATTTCTATTAAATCTTTATTTCCATCAAAGCGAATATCATCAATTGATTTAATGTTGTTAACCTCTGTAATAACATTCTCGTCATGAGGTGCTATCAGTTGACCTCCATCGTTCCAATATGCTTTATATCCATTGTATTCTTTAGGATTGTGCGAAGCTGTTATGATAACGCCGCTTTGACAATTTAACTGTCGAATAGCAAAAGATATTTCAGGTGTTGGCCGTAAATCTTCGAAAAGATAAGCTTTTATGCCATTGGCTGAAAAAATGTTGGCAACAGTTTGAGCAAATAAACGGCTGTTGTTTCGGCAGTCATAACCAATTACCGCGCTTATTTGTGGTGTGGAAGAAAACTCTTTTTTTAGATAGTTAGCTAAACCTTGTGTTGCTGCACCAACGGTATAAATATTCATTCGATTGCTACCTGCACCCATGATGCCGCGTAAACCACCAGTCCCAAATTCTAAATCGCGATAAAATGCATCGATTAACGAGCTTTTATCCGCATTCTCAAGAAGTTTTTGAACTTCGGTTTTTGTTTGGGAATCGTAATTGCCGTTTAACCACGTTTGAGCTTTGGAAGTGACTTGGTTAAGCGTGTCTTGATTGCTCATTTTGAATAAATTTTTTATGTGTAATGTTATTTTATTTGCGATTTTAATTGACCGTCAAAATATTCGATTGTTTTAACAAGTCCTTCACGCAATTGAACTTTGGGTTCCCAATTGTTAAGTGCTTCTTTAGCCAACGAATTATCTGGTTTGCGTTGTGTTGGATCATCGGTAGGAAGTGGTGAAAATACAATTTTCGATTTGCTTTGCGTGAGGTCTATGATTTGACTCGCAAGTTCAAGCATGGTGAATTCATTTGGATTCCCAAGATTAATTGGACCTGTAATATCGCTAGACGTTGCCATCATTCGAATCATACCTTCAATTAAATCGTCAACATACTGAAAGCTTCGTGTTTGAGTTCCATCACCAAATATGGTAATGTCATTGCCTTTAAGTGCTTGAACAATAAAATTAGACACAACTCGTCCGTCATTTTGATTCATGCGCGGTCCGTAGGTGTTGAATATTCGAATTATTTTTATTGCTACATTGTTTTGTCGATGATAATTAATAAACAAACTCTCTGCGCATCGTTTCCCTTCATCATAACATGATCGAATACCTATTGGATTAACATTTCCCCAATATGCTTCGGGTTGAGGATGAATTAATGGATCGCCATAAACTTCGCTGGTTGAGGCTTGTAATATTTTGGCTTTAATTCGTTTGGCTAAACCAAGCATGTTTATCGCTCCCATTACCGACGTTTTTATCGTTTTAATGGAGTTGAACTGATAGTGAATAGGGCTTGCAGGACAAGCCAAATTGTATATTTCGTCCACTTCCGCAAAATAGGGATGAGTAACATCGTGCCTAATCAATTCGAAATATGGGCTATCTAATAAATGTACAATGTTTTGCTTGCTACCTGTAAAATAATTGTCTAAACAAATAACATCATTACCTTCTTTTAGTAGTCGTTCACACAAATGAGATCCTAAAAATCCAGCTCCGCCGGTAACTAAAATTCTTTTCATTTTAAAATAATTGTTTTTGGTTAACAGGTAGCTAACGGTTATTGGGTTTGAATATAACCTGATTTTCCAAGATAAATACTAAACAGCAAAATTAAAAAAGCCCGAGCGATTATAATAATCTTTCGGCTTTAAAGTCAATAATTTTAAATTATTTTTTTTGATTCGATCGACCGATGCCAAAATAGTCAAACCCATTTTCGGTCATTTCATTCGGATCATATATGTTTCGACCATCAAAAATGGCTTTATTCTTAAGAAGTTTTTCAATGACTTTGTAATTTAAAACTCTAAATTCGGGCCATTCAGTAATTAAAATTAAAGCATCGGCATCAATTAAAACATCGTAAGGATCATTGCCATACTCAATAGTATCACCTAAAGTATGCTTTGCTTCAGGCATAGCAACAGGATCGTAGGCTTTAACTTTTGCTCCGGCATCTAAAAGTCCCTGAATAATCACTAATGCAGGTGCTTCTCGCATGTCGTCAGTGTTAGGCTTAAATGACAACCCCCAAACTGCTAGTGTTTTATCTTTTAAGTTTTGTTTAAAATAGGTTTTAACCTTATTAAGAATTATCTTCTTTTGGTCGTTGTTAACATCTTCGACCGATTGGAGTAAACGTAAAGGATATCCGTAACTTTCAGCTGTTTTCACCAAAGCCTTTACGTCTTTAGGGAAGCAAGAACCACCATATCCAGCACCTGCATAAATAAATTTGTGTCCTATGCGCGAATCTGATCCAATTCCTTTGCGAACCATATTTATATCAGCACCCACCAACTCGCATAAATTGGCAATATCGTTGATAAAGCTAATTTTGGTAGCAAGCATTGAGTTGGCTGCATATTTGGTTAATTCAGCAGATGGAATATCCATGAATAAGATCGGATGTCCATTTAAAAGAAATGGTTTATAGAGTCGTTCTAAAACTTTTTGTGCTTTTTCAGAATCTGTTCCAATAACAATTCTGTCGGGTTTTAAAAAGTCATCAATGGCATTCCCTTCTTTCAAAAATTCAGGATTTGATGCTACATCAAAATCAATGGTTAATCCTCTTTTTTCTAGTTCATCTTTTACTGCTGCTTTAACTTTTGTGGCTGTACCAATGGGAACTGTACTTTTAGTCACTACAACTAAATAATTGGTCATGTATTTTCCAATTTGTCTGGCAACATCTAATACATATCTCAAATCTGCGCTACCATCTTCTCCCGGAGGAGTACCAACAGCAATAAACGCAACTTCGGTTTGATCAAGACTCTCCTTTAAGTTTGTTGTAAAAGTCAACCGTCCTTTTTCGAAATTGAGGTTAACCATCCTCTCTAATCCTGGCTCATAAATGGGAATAATACCATCTTTTAAGTTAGATATTTTTTGTTCATCAATATCAACACAAGTTACATTTATGCCTGTATCGGCAAAGCAGGTGCCTGTAACTAGTCCAACATATCCGGTTCCAATAACTGATATTTTCATCTTATTTTAGTTTTTGAATATTTTTAGTACTAAATATTATTCAACGAAGGATGTTATTTTGCAAAAAAAACTTAAATTTAAATTTTACATGCTTAAGTTTTACAGTTATTAAGTCATGAATATCCCAAAAGTAAAAAAAAATGTATAGCGCAAAGAATTTTATTTACTACTAGCTAAATAATTTGATGAATTTGATTATTTAAATTGCTGATGGTGTATTTTTATGTGGAATTGAATGTAACGATAAATTAAAAAAATAGGAAATTGCATAGTAGAATTAAAGTCTAAAGAGTAAATACTTTCACTGCATATTTAAAAAACTAGCGTGTCGTATTTCTGTAGTAATTGACATTTAATTATATAAAAGTTAAATTTATTTAACTTTATGTAGGCACTATTTATAGGGAAAGCATGAATTAATTCTTGATTGGTAACTGGAATATGGAAAAAAGTTAATATTTTTGCACCGATTTTACCAAAATAATGTTTAACCAATTAGTTAGGATTTTAATTCATTAATGGAAGAGAACAACGAAGTAGTACAAAGCAGCAAGGCTGGTTTGTCATCAAAAAAAGGAAATGTAGCTCCTATTTCAGATTTTGATTGGGATAGTTTTGAGCGTGATGATGTTGCAGGTGTAACAGCAACGAAAGAAGAATTATTGGAAATGTACGACAAAACACTGTCTACAATTTCTGAAAAAGAAGTAATTGACGGTACTGTAATTGCATTAAACAAACGCGAAGTTGTTATCAACATTGGGTTTAAGTCAGATGGTATTGTTAGTCGCAATGAGTTTCGCTATGATCCAGACTTAAAAATTGGTGATAAAGTTGAAGTTTATGTTGAAAGCCAAGAAGACAAAAAAGGTCAGTTGGTTCTTTCACATAAAAAAGCTCGTGCATTACGTTCATGGGATCGTGTAAATGAAGCACTTGATCGCGATGAAGTTATTAAAGGATACATCAAATGCCGCACTAAAGGTGGTATGATTGTAGATGTATTTGGCATTGAAGCATTTTTACCAGGTAGTCAAATTGACGTTAAGCCTATTCGCGACTACGATATGTATGTTGGAAAAACAATGGAATTCAAAGTGGTTAAAATTAACCCGGAGTTCAAAAACGTTGTTGTTTCTCACAAAGCACTTATCGAAGCTGAATTGGAACAACAGAAAAAAGACATTATCTCTAAACTAGAAAAAGGACAAGTTCTTGAAGGAACTGTTAAAAATATTACCTCGTACGGCGTATTCATTGATTTAGGTGGTGTTGATGGACTAATTCACATTACCGATCTTTCATGGGGTCGCGTAACTCATCCAGAGGAAATTGTTCAATTAGATCAGAAATTGAATGTGGTTATCCTTGATTTTGATGATGAGAAAAAACGAATTGCTCTTGGATTAAAACAATTAACTGCTCATCCATGGGATGCACTTAGCACTGACTTAAAAGTAGGTGATAACCTTAAAGGAAAAGTTGTTGTGATGGCTGATTATGGTGCATTTGTTGAAATTGCTCCAGGTGTTGAAGGATTAATTCACGTTTCAGAAATGTCTTGGTCGCAGCATTTACGCAGTGCGCAAGATTTCTTAAAAGTAGGTGATGAGATCGAAGCAGTTATTTTAACTTTGGATCGTGATGAGCGCAAAATGTCTTTAGGCATTAAGCAAATGAAACAAGATCCGTGGGGAAATATCGAAAATCGCTATTCAGTTGGAAGCAACCACAAAGCTACAGTTCGCAATTTTACTAATTTTGGTGTTTTTGTTGAAATTGAAGAAGGAATTGATGGTTTAATTCATATTTCTGACTTATCTTGGACTAAGAAAGTGAAACATCCTGCTGAATTTACTGCAATTGGTGAGCAAATTGATGTTGTTGTCCTTGAAATTGACAAAGACAACCGTCGTTTGAGCCTAGGGCACAAGCAGTTAGAAGAGAATCCATGGGATGTGTTTGAAACTATTTTTGCTGTTGATTCAGTGCATGAAGGAACCATTGTTGAGTTATTCGATAAAGGCGCTGTAATTGCATTACCATATGGTGTTGAAGGTTTTGCAACTCCTCGTCACCTAGTGAAAGAAGATGGTAGCCAATCAAAAGTTGAAGAAAAACTTGAGTTTAAAGTTATTGAGTTTAATAAAGCTGCAAAACGCATTATTTTGTCTCACTCTCGAGTGTTCGAAGATTTAGCGAAACCAGAAGAAGTTGTTGAGAAAAAAGCGCAGACTAAAGCTGCAAGTTCTTCAGCAACTAAAGAGGCACCAGCTGCTAAAAAAGCTGTTAAGAAAACCAAAGAAAACGTTGAGAAAACCACTTTTGGTGATATTAGCGACTTAGTTGCTCTTAAAGATAAAATGGAAGCCAACGAAAAAGGCGAAAAAGAAAACGAATAGTCATAAAATATTTTGCATAATGGACTTTAAAATTGATAAACTAGACGGTTTTACACTGGTTCAAGTGTTACGTGAAAAACTTGATACGCATATTGCTCCAACATTAAAATCGGAATTGGTATTGCTTTCAGGAAATGGCGAGAAAAACATTTTGCTGGACTTGAGTAAAAGCAATTATTGCGACTCGTCTGGTCTAAGTGCGATTTTAGTAGCCAATCGTTTATGCAAAAATGCAGATGGCGTTTTTGTCCTTTCAGCATTGCAACCAGCAGTGGAGCGATTAATATCGGTATCGCAATTAGATACTGTTTTAACTATTGCTCCCAATGTAACCGATGGTATTGAAATGATGCGTAAAGGTTTAGAAAGAAAATAATGAGCTTTTCACTTACTATCTTAGGTAGTAATTCGGCTTTACCAACATCGGATAGATATCCTTCCGCTCAGATACTTAATGTGTCTGAGCGGTTTTTTTTAATAGATTGTGGCGAGGGAACGCAGATGCAATTAAGACGGAATCATGTTAAACTAACTCGCATTCATCACGCTTTTATTTCGCATTTGCATGGCGATCATTGTTTTGGATTAATTGGTTTAATTTCAACACTGGGACTTCTTGGTCGAAAGCTACCTCTTACAATTCATGCTCCAAAACCATTTGAACAATTGCTTACACCTTGGTTGAAGTTTTTTTGTGATAAGTTACCTTTCCAGGTTTGTTTTAATATGATAAAAGGAAAAGAATTAACAACTCTTTTTGAAGATGATAAGGTGATGGTTCAAAGTTTTCCGCTTGAACATCGCATTGAAACGTTTGGTTTTTTATTTGTTGAAAAGCCCTCTGAACCAAATATAAAAAAGGAATGCATTAAGTTGTACAAACTTTCAATTGCTGAAATTGTAAAAATAAAAAAAGGTGCCGACTTAAAATTGGACGATGATACCATTGTGCCTAATAATGCGCTTATTCATGATCAGCCCAAGCCTCGATCGTTCGCGTATTGCAGTGATACTCGATATATGAGTAATTTGGCATCTTTTATTCAAAATGTTGATTTACTTTATCATGAAGCTACATTCTTAGAGTCCGAAATGAATTTGGCAATAAAAACGTTTCATTCAACGGCAAAACAAGCAGCGCAAGTGGCAAAAGATGTTAAAGCAAATCAGCTGATAATAGGTCACTACTCATCTCGTCATCAAGATTTGAATTTATACTTAAATGAAGCTAGAGAAGAGTTTTCGAATACCGAATTAGCTTTGGAAGGAGTCAGCTTCGAGGTTGAGAGAAAGGTTTGATGAGTTGACATACACCTATACGGTTTGTCATTTTGACTCAATAACGGTGTTATATTGTAAATCAGATGCTCTCTCCATGCTTGATATTTTAAGGTTAATGGGCGTTAGGCAAGGCCAAATAAAAAAAACCCCACCTTAATTTAGGTTGGGGTTGTATGTTCGAAATAAATTTGAAATCAAAATGCTTAATCCATGCTTCTTAAATATTTGTAAAACTCACTATCGGTTGTTAAGATAATGGATGTTTCCTTGTCGAAAGTTTTTTCGAACGATTCCATCGACTTTAAAAATGAATATAGATTTCGCGAAGCCGTCGATTTATTATAAGCACTCGCATAAATGGCTGCAGCCTTAGCATCAGCTATACCTTTGATTTCTTCTGCTTGTTTAAAAGCTTCTGATTGAATTGATTTAAGTTCACGCTCTTTTTCTCCATTAATTTTAGATGCTTCACCTTGGCCTTCTGAACGAAATTTATCAGCAATTCTAAAACGCTCACTCGTCATGCGTTTATATACTTGATCTTGAACCTCTTCAACGTAATTAAGGCGTTTAATTCGAAAATCGAGGATGACAATACCCAAGTCAGAGGCTCTTTTATTCGCTGATGCAAGAATCATTTGCTGAATTTTTTCTCGACCAACAGTAATTTGAATCAATGAATCTTCAACCGAATCAGAGATGTTTTCGGCTGAAACGGGTGTTCTGTTGCTCGTTCTTACTGTTTCTTCAATGTTATGATTGGCAATGTAATCGCGTGTTTCACCATCCAAAATATCATCTAATCGCGATTGCGCACCGCGTTCATTTGTTAATCGTTTGTAAAACTGTAAAGGATCGGTTATTTGCCAACGTGCATACGCATCAACATGAATAAACTTTTTATCTTTTGTTGGAATCTGATTTGGATCGCCGTCCCACTCTAAAAATCGTTTATCGAAATAATTCGCTGTTTGAATAAAAGGTACTTTGTAATGAACTCCAGCATCAATTACGGCTTTACCAACAGGCTTCCCAAGTTGGGTTATAACTACTTGTTCGGATTCGCTTACAATAAATATACTTTGAGTTAAAACAATTCCAAGAATCAATACAGCTATAATGGAAGCAATTATTTTTTTATTTTTCATTATTCTTTGTCTTTTTTGTTGAGTTGCATTTGAAGTAAGGGTAGTACGTTATTGCCGTTTTTATCGGTAATAATTTTTTGTCCCAATTGAGGAATTACCTTGCTCATTGTTTCCAAATAAATCCGTTTTTTAGTGACTTCGGGTGCTTTTATATACTCTTTGTAAAGATCATTAAAACGTGCCACTTCCCCTTGAGCATTGTTCACACGCTCCAAGGCATATCCTTCGGCTTTTTGAATGGTTTCCTCTGCTTGACCGCTCGCTTTGGGGATAACCTTATTGTATTCCGATTTAGCTTGGTTGATAAGAGTCTCCTTTTCTTGTTGAGCTTCATTAACTGCATTAAATGCTGCTTTTACCTGATCGGGTGGATTCACATCTTGCAATACAACCTGATCAACTTTAAGCCCTAATGAATACTCAGTACAAAGTGCTTGTATAAGTTCTTGCGCTTTGGTTGCTACTTCGGTTCTACCAATTGTTAAAACTTCATTAACTGTTCTATCACCAACAACCTGACGCATGGCTGCTTCAGAAATATCGCGCAAGCTGGTTTCGGGATTTCTTACTTTAAATAAGAAATTATAAGGATCATTGATGCGATATTGCACAACCCATTCTACATCGGCCAAATTTAAGTCGCCAGTTAACATGAGTGATTCGTCTTTTGTTCCTTCTTTCGAGAACGTTGATTTAATGCCAGCACTGGTTGTACGAAATCCAAATTCTTGCTTTTGTTGGCGTTCAACAGGGATTTTGTATAATGTTTCAACCAATGGGAGTTTGAAATTTAAGCCTGGCTCAACAATTCGTGAAAATTTTCCCATTTGAGTAATCACACCTAGCTCTTCAGGTTCAATCTGAAAAAATGAACTAAAGGCTAGGATGATAAGGATTAAAACAATCACAATTGTTTTAATTTTTTTAATCACTTTTTGAGCCATTTCATCCATCTGAAATCCTTGAAATTGATTGTTTATCATTCTTAAAATGTTTGATTTAGAAACTGTATTCTGTAAATATAGCTTTAATCCTTAGGACTCACAAATTCTAATTGTTATTCATCATCTCAGTGATTATTCGGAATTAAGAAAAAATGCATGATTGAAACCGACTTGCTTATATTTCAACCTATCGCCATTAAATTCATCACTATATTTGCGCAAAATTTTTAAAGTTTTATTTATCAAGAGGATGCAGGAGAAAATTATCATTTTAGATTTTGGATCGCAATACACACAGTTGATTGCCCGTAGAATGTGAGAAATTTTTGGGTATTGGGAGATTCAACCATTCAACAAGTTGACTCAATTCGATGATAACAAAGGTTTGGCGTAGCATCCCGCCATAGTCGTCAAGTTGAGAAGTTTTTTATAGTTTGGGGGTATTACTCATGCTGTACATGGTGTTTTTAATAGTTCGGTAAACTTACATAAACACTTGATTGTCAGCAGTAACCTGCACTACGCTCTGTGCGAAATAAATGACCAACAATCAGCTAATTGTCGTTTATAGACTTTGGTGTGAGCTCAGTCGAACACAAGTCTAAAAATACATATTGACTGAACTATTGAATATGCGACCTTGAAAATTAACTCTTTATTTGAAAAAACTGGATGTCTTCCTTAAGGATTTTCGATTCATTTTCGACCTCAACAGCAGTATTAGTCATATTATCGGCCAATATACTGTTTTGTTGAATAATGGTTGTTAGCTCATTAATGGCATTGTTTATTTGTGCTACCCCATTTTTTTGTTCAATACTTGATGCCGATATTTCTTTAATCATTGATGTTGTATTCTTAATTTCGGGAGTAAGATGCAGCATCATTGAATGTGCTTTTTCTGAAATATTCAAACAAGTACTAGCCAAATTAATAATTTGGTCTGCAGCATTACGGCTTTTCTCGGCTAATTTTCTAACCTCAGAAGCTACAACCGAGAATCCTCTACCATGCTCTCCTGCACGAGCTGCTTCAACTGCCGCATTTAATGCCAACAAATTGGTTTGAAAAGCAATATCATTGATAATGGTTATTTTTTCGGTTATTTGCTTGGTATACTGAAGACTTAATTCCATTTCAGTGGTTAATTTACCAATACCATCAGAAGCTGAAAATGAAATCTTCTCTGTTTTGCCAGCATTTTCGGCATTTTGATCAATTGTACCAGCTATTTCTTCCATGGTCGATGATATTTCTTCGGCCGATGATGCTTGTAAATTTGCTCCAGTAGCTACTTTTACCGAAATATCGCGCATGCGTCCACTCGTTTCAGTAACTTTTTGGGCGCCTTGAGTTATGTTTTCGAGTATTTCTATTAGCTTGGTACTTACATCATCAATTTTGCGCTGTAAATCGCCAATTTCATCATTCGAATAACGTTCTTGGGTGTTCACTTCCAACTGACCTTGGCTCAAGTGGGTCAATTTATCGAGCACGACCTGAATTTTTGATGTAATTCCTCGGTTAAACAAGTAAATAATAACTATTGAAGTTAATAATACACATGCAAGTGATCCAAAAACAAACAATAAAATTATGGTTGTTTTTTGTTTTGATATATTATTTGAATGGGCACTAATATATAGGAAGCCAATAAATTTTCCATCGCTAAAGCGAATAGGTACAATACTTTCGTAGAATAATTTACCTTCTATCGTATTTTTTTTAAAAACTGGTTTTTCTATTTCTACTGTAAATTCTTTATATGAACCTATATTTGCAATATCTTTTATTGATTTATCGCGATATTGAGCATTTAACGAATAGTAAATTTTTCCGTTTGCGCCAATTGCAAAACATTGCTCAATGCTGTCGCCTACAATGCTTTGAAGTGTTGATCTGTTTTCGGCCGATTCGTATTTCAAAACTTCCTTAGCCATTAATTGACCTGGTGTTTGTATTTGATTCTCAATACGCGCCTCAATTTCATTGCTGAATCGTTGAATGTAAAACAATCCCAAACCAAAAAGTGCAATTATTTCGGTGATTATTATTATTGAACCAATCCGGTACGATAATTTGTTGAAATTGATATTCATAAATTAATTTTTAACAAGTTGTTTTCCGATAATCCTCATTGCTTCATTTGCTGTCATTGATCCTTCTAATACCTCTTCAAAATGCGTCTTTACTGTTGCGTTTTTTTCTCCAAAAAATATAGATGAATTCGAACTTTCGACTGGAATTTTTTTTCCTTTATATTTTTTGTTAATAGTATAATCGAAATTATCATAAACATCAAATCCAAATACGGACTGAACCATAGTACTTTTGACTCCTGTGGGACTTTTTGTATATCGAATCCATTTATCAGCAATATCGGGTCTGCACCAATATAGCATATAACGTATTGCTTCTTCCTTATGTTGAGCCTTTAGTGGTACAATCCACGGTATACTAAATTCGCCAATATATGTATTCGCTGGTTTCATTACTGGTAACTCAAGAGGAACCATATTTAGGAATTTGACACTATCAAGTTTTTGCCAATTATTATACATCCAAGTTCCATTTACTGTAAACAAACTTTCTTCATTTAGTAGTTTCTCGTAATTTTTTGTTTCTAAATTCATTCCTCTCCAGTTCGGGTCAATAAGTTTATATGTTGAAAGTTTTTCAGTTGCCTGCAATACCTCTTCCCATGCCTTAATTTTTTCTCTGCTATACGATTTATCTTTTAATTTATCGAAATCGCCTATTATGGAAGCGAATAATTGCTGAGCCAATGCAAAATTTGCCGATACCCAACCTGTAAATTCGAGTGCTCGTATATTGGTGTTGTTCTTTTTATTATAATCACTAACTGCCTTAAAATAATTCTCAAATTCGTCGAATGTAATATCGAATGGTTTCAATTGTATACCTATTTTTTCGGCCAACTTTTTATTTGCCCAAAGCACAAAGCTTTGTCCATCAATTGAATGACCGGGTACAATTCCGTGCCATTGCTTCTTCATGTCATCGGAAGTAATATAACTAACTGAATTTTTTCGAAATATTTCAAATTGACTAAAGTCTACCACATATTTTTTTGGCCACTCCGGATCTTTTGTTAACATGGTAACTTCATTATAATCATTTCGAACCAGAAGTATGTCCCATTTTTGGGTAGGCTGTATTAACTGGCTGTATACAAATTGTGCATCTGATTTTTCGGGGAAATATAAATCTTCAGGAAATTTAATGTTTACTTTAATGTCTTGATTTTCGAATTCGAATTGCCTAATAACTTCTTTTAATAATTTTAGTTTTAAACCTCCTGCTTTCCAATGTCCAATTGTCTGTATTTCTACTGGAGTTTTTACTTCAACGGGTTTCCCTTTTATTTCGCTGCTATTATTTAATGAGCATGACCATGCAATGAATAATATAAATAGTAAACCCAATCCTTTATTTCTTCTTATAATTCTGTTAAGCAGGTACATACTTTCAAATTTAGTTTTCAAATTTAGCTAGTTTTTTTGGAATTGAATTTAAAAAAAGACTGGCTCTTGTAATGATGCGATATTGCACAACCCATTCAACATCGGCCAATATAAGTCGCCAGTTAACATGAGTAATTCGTCTTTTGTGAACGTTGATTTAATGTAGCCCTGGTTGTACTAAATCCAAATTCTTGCTTTTGTTGTCGTTCAACAGGGATTTTGTATCATGTTTCAATCAATGGGAGTTTGAAATTTAAGCCTAACTCAACAATTCGTGAAAATTTCCCCATCTGAGTAATCACTTTTTGAGCTATTTCATCCATCTGAAATCCTTGAAATTGATTGTTATCTATCTTAAAATGGTTGGTTTAGGAATTTTATTTTGCGAATATAACTCTAATCCTCAGAACTCACAATTTCTAATTGTTATAATTTCTTCTCTGTGGTGATTAGGATTTTAAAAAAATAGTCTTTATGAAACCAACTAGCTTATTTTTCAACCTTTCGCCATTAAATTTATCACTATATTTGCGCAAAATTTTTAAAGTTTTATTTATCAAGAGGATGCAGGAGAAAATTATCATTTTAGATTTTGGATCGCAATACACACAGTTAATTGCCCGTAGAATAAGAGAAATTAATGTGTATTGTGAGATTCATCCATTCAACAAGTTACCTCAATTCGATGAGTCGGTTAAGGGAGTTATCATTTCTGGAAGCCCTTTTAGTGTGCTCGATGCCAATGCACCTAAACCCGATTTAGCTGCAATAAAGGGCCAGATGCCATTATTGGGAGTATGCTATGGAGCTCAATATTTATCACACTTTTTTGGCGGTGAAGTAACTCCTTCGGCTACCAGAGAATATGGTCGAGCCAATTTGCAATTTGTTGATGATTCATGTGATTTACTGAAAGGAATTAGTCATCACTCACAAGTTTGGATGTCCCATGGCGATACCATTGCCCGCATTCCTGAAAATTATAAAATTGTAGCATCTACCCACGATGTAAAAGTAGGTGGTTATCAAATTGCTGGAGAACAAACTTATGGAATTCAGTTTCATCCTGAGGTATATCACACCACCGAAGGATCAACCATACTTAAAAATTTTGTAGTTAATATTTGTGGATGTCAACAAAACTGGACTCCCTCATCGTTTGTTGAGACAACTGTAGCCGAGCTTAAAGCTAAATTGGGCAACGACAAAGTGGTTCTTGGCTTATCGGGTGGTGTTGATAGTTCTGTAGCAGCTGTGTTGTTGCATCGCGCCATTGGGACTAATCTTACTTGTATTTTTGTCGATAATGGCCTGCTTCGTAAAAATGAGTATCAAGGTGTTTTAGATTCATATCAACACATGGGCTTAAATGTGATTGGAGTAGATGCTAAAAACGAATTTCTTTCTGAGTTAGCTGGTAAAACCGATCCTGAAGAGAAACGGAAAGTCATTGGTCGCGTATTTATTGAAACGTTTGATGTAGAGGCGCATAAGATTCAGAATGTTAAATGGTTAGCTCAAGGAACAATTTATCCTGATGTGATTGAATCCATTTCAGTAAATGGTCCATCCGCAACTATCAAATCGCATCATAATGTTGGTGGGTTACCTGCTAAAATGAATTTGAAAGTGGTTGAACCTTTAAATTTGTTGTTTAAAGATGAGGTTCGACGAGTTGGTCGCGCATTGGAGATTTCAGATAATATATTAAATCGACATCCATTCCCAGGCCCTGGATTAGCTATTCGTATTTTAGGAGATATTACAGCCGAAAAAGTGACTTTGCTTCAGGAAGTTGATCATATATTTATTGATGGATTGAAAAAACATGGCTTATATGACATTGTTTGGCAAGCCGGTGTTATTTTGTTGCCTGTACAATCAGTTGGTGTAATGGGCGATGAGCGAACTTACGAAAATGTAGTGGCTCTTCGAGCTGTTTCTTCAACCGATGGTATGACTGCCGATTGGGTTCATTTACCTTATGAGTTTTTGGCTAAAATGTCCAACGAAATAATTAATAAAGTTAAAGGGGTTAATCGAGTTGTTTACGATATAAGCTCTAAACCTCCTGCTACTATTGAGTGGGAATAATAAAAAGCAAACGGAGAAGGACTTAAACCTCTCCGTTTTTTAATTTTACTGCTACTTAGTCTTCGCAAGAAAACTCCAAATACTGCGTTATTCTCATTTTGAAAACAGTCATTCACAAAAGTGAACTCCTTGATTTTCAAAATTTCGAAAGCCTTGACTTTGAAGCTTTCTTATCAAAGACTGTGAAAAATGGTGTTTTCGTGCAAGCACTACTTAATATTTAGTTAGTTTTACATTTTTCTGTTTTTTTTAGTCATTTTCATCTAAAATCCGTTGGCATGTTTCCATACTTAAGCTTCATCGAAAAAAAGGTTTTATTATTCGTTATTGGTGTTTTTACTACTGTTTTATGTTTTGGTCAAAGCTATAATAAAGAACTCCAAAAACTTGAAATGGCCTATCAAATCATTTCGACTTTTTATGTTGATAGCGTCAACGAAGGAAAAATGACAGAAGATGCCATTGTTAATATGCTCAAAGGTCTCGATCCTCATTCGGTATACATTACAGCAGATGAAGTTGCAGCCATGAATGAACCTTTAAATGGTAGTTTTGACGGAATTGGTATTGAGTTTAACCTTTTAAATGATACCATTATTGTCATCAATCCAATACTTGGCGGGCCAAGCGATAAACTTGGAATTAAAGCAGGTGACCGTATCGTTGAAATTGATGGAAAAAATGTAGGTTCTATCGGTTTAAAAAACAGTGATGTTCTTAAGTTATTAAGAGGACCTAAAGGAACTCAGGTTGATGTAAAGGTCGTTAGGAAAAATTCCCCTGCATTGCTTAGTTTTTCTATTATTCGGAATCAAATTCCAATTTATAGCATTGATGCCAAATACATGTTAGACACAGGAATCGGATATATTAAAATAAGTCGTTTTGCCGCAACAACACATGCCGAGTTTATTGAAGCTTTAACCAACTTTAAAAGGCAAAATCTTACGAAATTAATTCTTGATTTACGAGGTAATGGAGGTGGATATTTAAATGCTGCGATTGATATTGCGGATGAGTTTTTAGGCAAAAATAAACTCATCGTATATACACACGGGGTTGCCTCACCACGCCATGAACATGTGGCCACTGCAAGAGGAATGTTTGAAACAGGGAGTTTAATTGTATTAATTGATGAAGGTTCGGCCTCTGCTAGTGAAATTGTTGCTGGGGCAATTCAAGATTGGGATAGAGGTGTGGTGATGGGACGTCGTAGTTTTGGAAAGGGCCTTGTTCAACGTCAGTTTAATTTGCCCGATGGTTCAATGATGCGACTGACAATTGCAAATTATTATACGCCTTCAGGAAGATCCATCCAAAAGCCTTATAACGAGGGTGTAGATGCTTATTATGGCGAACTGTCTAAGCGGTTTGGCCATGGCGAGTTAGCGCATCGCGATAGCATAAAACTCGATGAAAAACTGAAGACAAAAACACTTATTTCAGCACGTCCTATATTTGGTGGTGGAGGTATTATGCCCGATGTTTTTATTCCCGCTGATACATCCATGTATTCGAACTATTACCGCGATATTATTGCAAATGGTGTCTTAAATGGCTTTATTGTTTCATACATGGATAGTCTGCGCAGCGAGCTAAAAACAAAGTATAAAGACTTTAGTAGTTTCGATAAAAAGTTTCAAGTAACTGATGATTTAATTGCCCAATTGCAAAATAAGGCAAGTGCAAAAAAAATTCAATTCAATGAAGCAGAGTATCAAATTTCAGAGAAACTCATTAGAATTCAAATGAAATCATTAATAGCACGAGATCTGTGGGGAATTAGTGAGTATTTTCAACTCATCAATCCATTTGTTGATTCCTATTCACAAGCATTAGAGCTTATGCACAATGAAAAAAATTATAACCAAATACTTAAATAGATAAAAATTATTCTTAATGGATTACATTGAAATTTCTGGAGCTATTCTAGCATTGATTTATCTGTATCTTGAGATAAAGGGACATTTTTTAATGTGGATAATTGGTATTTTAGCTTCCATTTTTTATTTGGTAGTGTTTTATAAGTCAGCTTTTTATGCTGATATGGGCCTTCAATTATACTATATTGTTATTAGTATAGTTGGTTGGTATTGGTGGTTGAAAGGAATAGGAAAAACACCCGAGATAGGACTTAATATAGGCTTGCCAATTACTCGAATATCACTCAATCTAGGAATTAAACTCGCAATTATTGTGGTTCTCTTATATGTTTTTATATTATTCAGTTTGTTATACTTACCTTCCTATTTGCATTTAACAGGGGCTGCTTTACCTTATCTTGATGCATTTGTGTTTTCGGCTAGCATGTTAGCGACTTGGATGTTAGCACGAAAAATCATGGAGCATTGGATTATTTGGGTTGTAGTTAATTTCCTATCTGTTGGAATGTTTTTGTTTAAAAATCTTGAGGTTACATCTGGGTTATATTTTATATATGGGATAGGATCAATTATTGGATATTTAAAGTGGAGTAAGCAATTAAAAGAATCAATAATTGCTGACTGATGAAAAAAATTGCAATAACTGGTCCTGAGTCAGTTGGAAAAAGTATATTATCAAATCAGTTGGGGCAACATTTTAGAGGGCATGTTGTTAAAGAATATGCGAGGAGTTACGTTGAAGGTCTAACAGGAGTATATACCTATTCAGATGTTGAGAATATTGCGAAACATCAGATTCTAGAATATAATAATGCTGCCTTTCTTGATGTTCAATATGTTTTTTTTGATACCTTTCTGATAATTACAAAAGTGTGGTTTGAATATGTATATAATCGAAAACCAAAATGGTTGGATAAAGAAATAGTAAAGCATCCAATGGATTTGTATTTATTGTGTGCCCCTGATCTGCCATGGATAGCTGATGGGGTTCGTGAGAATCCTAACGTTCGACAAGAATTATTTAATTTGTATGAAAAGGAATTGAATAGTTATGGTTTTAATTATCAGATTGTAAGTGGTGAAGGCACATCACGTATAGAATGCGCAATAGAATTGATTAATAGAATATAAAAGTAGAATAATTGATTAATATGTATCAATATCCATCCAAATTAACACAAACCATTGAAAGGTTGGCTTGTGAAAGTTCCTATTTATCAGTTTGCCACAAGCACCTGCATGATAAACCCATGCCATCTATTAGTAAATTAGGAAAAATTGTAGATGAGCTACGAGAAATTATTTTCCCTGGATATTTTGGGGTTTCAGAAGTTCGTCCTGAAAGTATCGAATACTATTTGGGCGTTAATATCGAAAAAGTATTTAAGCTTTTAGCCGATCAAATATATGCTGGAGTTTGTTTCTCTTGTTCACACGAAGAAGCAGAATCTTCAGAAGATAAAAAATCGACTGCGTACAACCTGGCTATTGAATTTATAGAGCTATTACCAAAAATCAGAGAATTGCTTTCAACCGATGTTGAAGCAGCATTTTTAGGAGACCCTGCTGCGCACAGTCGAGGTGAAGTTATTTTTTGCTATCCCGCAATAAGAGCAATTACCAACTATCGGATTGCCCATGCTTTATTAAAGCTTGGAGTACCTCTTATTCCTAGAATAATATCTGAAATGGCTCATTCCGAAACAGGTATTGATATTAATCCAGGTGCAGTTATTGGTAGTTATTTTACTATTGATCATGGGACTGGTGTTGTAATTGGTGCAACATCAATCATTGGAAATAATGTTAAATTATTTCAAGGAGTTACTTTGGGGGCAAAAAGTTTTCCACTTGACGAAAAAGGAAATCCAATAAAAGGTATTCCACGTCATCCCATAGTTGAAGATAATGTGGTTATATATGCTCAAGCAACCATATTAGGTCGAATCACTGTTGGTGCAGGCTCTGTTATTGGTGGTAATGTTTGGGTTACTTCTGATGTAGCTCCAGGATCTAAAATTGTACAATTAAAAGCCCGGGAGTCATTTTTTGTTGATGGAGGGGGGATTTAACAATTTTTAAACGATATTGGTACTATATTTAATTTAGTAGCAAAAAAAGATAAAAAAATGAACCTTTATTTTTGAATGCATGTAAAAGGATTTAATTAAAATTATTACGACAAAATATATATATTTGTAACAGTCATTAAAAATTGAATGAAATTTGATCTGCTCGAATGGCGTAAGCTAAAAAATAATGGTGAGTTAATTATTGAACATTATGGAGAAATCACTCCAGATGTTATAACTAACTCATTATTTGATGTTGAAAGGTATTTCTTGCATTCTAAAGAAAACTCTTCAATTAAAAAAAAGGCTTATAATGTTTTTGTTGAGTGCATTCAAAATCTTTTTCATCATGTTGAGAAAATACCTGAGCAGCTAGGAATTGGCTTTTCTGGAAATTTTGGTGTCATCATGCTAGTTAAAGAAAAAGGATTTTATAGGGTTTCGACAGGTAATTTTATAAAAAGAGATCGGTTTGCATTTTTAAAAGATCGAATTGATCAGATTAATTCATTAACCGATTTGGAAGTTAAAATGCTGTATCGGGACATACTAGGGAACGAAGAAATATCGAAAAAAGGTGGTGGTGGATTAGGGATGATTGATATAGTTCGAAAAACAGGCAATAAATTGGAATATTATTTTTATAATTACAATGAAAATTATTTATTCTTTTCATTAGACGTATTTATTAGTTAAAACCATATTGAATCCATATGGAAACAATTATTCGAGAAG
>JBBQUP010000038.1:0-28459 GCA_038212305.1 Bacteroidales bacterium | reverse complement strand
AACAATCATTATTGTTTTTAAATCTTCTATTAAATGTTATTGAATTAACTCCTATAAATTTTTCCCTTGCAATCATTTGACAAAGGTAATTATATTATTCAAATTGGGAGACCTAAACGCCTATACCTATATTTTTAATTAGTTCTTGTACTAAAAAAGATGAGTCTCCAACTGAACCTCCAACTGAACCTCCAATTGAATCTCCAGTTGAAGTATCGATTCTTAATCAAATTGTTGATAGTGTTATTGAGAAATCAATACTTAAATTAAAACATTCTGTTGAAGAAATTAAAAACAGGGCAATGTATCCAACATATGGAACAAAAGAGCTAAAATGGCAAATTAAATCATCCAAGGACTGGACCAGCGGTTTCTATCCTGGAACACTTTGGTATGCTTATGAATTATCAAATGATACTATCATTAAAAAGTATGCTATAGAATGGACTGCAGGAATTGAGAATCAGAAATACAACAAGCTTACTCACGATCTTGGATTTCGCTTTAATTGTTCTTTTGGCAATGGATTAGGATTAGCACCTGAAGACATAGCCACAAAAAAATACAAAGAAATTTTACTTATTGCAGCAGCAACAGCTGACAGCCGCTTTTCGTCACTTATTGGACAATATCCTTCTAGTTGGGATAAATACCCCCTACCAAACTCCATACCAACAGTTGTGGATGTGATGATGAACCTTGAACTACTTATGTGGGCGTCGGAAAATGGGGGAAACCCTGCAATAAAAGAAAGATGCATTACTCATGCAAATACATCTTATGATGTTTTTGTTAGGAAAGATGGTGGAACATTTCACGTGGTGAGGTACGACAAAACAACTGGTATAATATTAGCTAAAGGTCAGTTGCAGGGTGATGTTGATTCCAGCACATGGTCAAGAGGGCAAGCCTGGATGGTTTACGGTTTTACTGTAATGTACCGCTACACAAAAAACCCGAAATATCTTGAAAATGCAAAAAATCTAGCAAATTACTTCATAAAAAATCTTCCGGTAGATAAAGTGGCAAATTGGGATTTTCAATCGACGTTAGATCACCGCGATGCGTCAGCTTCTGCTATTGTTTCATCAGCACTTTTTGAACTACAGAACTATATTACTGATGAAAATGAAAAGAAATACTATCTTACACAAGCTGAAGAAATTTTAAAATCATTATGTCAGTCATCATATTTCGCAGTTGATAAAGCAACAAATTGTCTTCTTCTAAAATCAACACAGTATTTTTATGATACAAATAATACTGATGTGCCAAGTACATTTGCTGATTATTATTTTCTTGAATCTATCTTAAGATATAAACATTTAAAACAATAAATACATAAAACTCTCCCCGTTAGGTTGATAGTACAATTATTTCGAGGGTTCGGCGTAACGCACATGTTGCGTCGTATCCTTTTGGCCTATGGCCATTCACCTTATATTATTCCAAATTAAAGATAACCATTCAACATTCAAAGCCGATTCTAAATTGGCATATAGGGTCTGCTGAAAAACTTAATCAGCTTTATTTTCTAATTTTACCGTAAAAATAAATATCAATAGAGAATCATGTACGATTGATTATTTTGCCCGAGGGCATTAACATTCATGCATTTTGATTAATCCACTGATGGGGAACTTAAAGTTTAATAAGTCAGGAGGTTATGTAGCTGAACGTGAAAAACTCCACTCGACGAAGTTTGTAACTTCGTCGAATTTTAAATGACAGGTTGTAACTTCCATTGCCGCTAGGCAACACTATTGTTTATGCAGTTGCATTTGTGCGGCAGCGGTGCTAGGCGAACTTTAGGTTCTTACAATTTATCAACCACCAGTTTGTAGGTTGGATCTTCCAAAATATTAACCTCTATAATATCTTCAGCATTTTTCAGGAGCTTACGACAGTCTGAGCTTAAGTGTTTTAAATGAATAGTTTTTCCTGTTTTTTGATAACGCTCGGTGAGTTTGTTAAGTGCTTCAATCGCTGACATATCAACCACACGACTCTCGGCAAAGTCGATGATAATTTCTTGTGGGTCGTTTAATACATCGAATTTTTCGTTGAAGGCTGCCACTGAGGCAAAAAATAGAGGGCCATATATTTCGTAGTGTTTCACCCCTTTATCGTCGACGTGCTTACGTGCTCGAATACGCTTGGCATTGTCCCATGCAAAAACCAGCGCAGCAATTATAACACCTACCACAACAGCCAGAGCTAGATTGTGTAAAAAAATAGTCACCAATGTCACCAATACCATTACAAACAGATCGGATTTTGGCATACGATTAAATGTTTTTAGGCTAGCCCATTCGAATGTGCCAATCGCAACCATTATCATCAAACCAGTTAAGGCTGCCATGGGGAGTTTCTCGATGAGAGAGGAGCCAAACATGATAAACATTAACAACATAACCGATGCCACAATGCCCGATAATCGTGCGCGAGCACCTGCCGAAATGTTAATTAAGCTCTGACCAATCATGGCACATCCACCCATTCCCGAAAATAATCCAGATAGGATGTTGGCCGTGCCTTGAGCAATGGCTTCTTTGTTGCCTCTACCTCGTGTTTCGGTTATTTCATCAATGATGTTTAAGGTCAGTAAACTTTCAATTAATCCAACTCCGGCTATGATGGCCGCAAAAGGAAAGATAATGGAAAGGGTTTCGAAATTAAATGGGAGGTTGGGGATGTGAAAGGGAGGAAAACCTCCTTGGATTGAAGCCATATCGCCAACCGTTTTTGTATCGATACCAAACACGGTTACCACTCCAAATATAACCACGATGGCTGTTAAAGAGGCAGGTACAGCTTTTGTTAGCTTGGGTAACCCCCATATGATGAACATGGTAATAAAAACCAACCCCAAAAGTATATACAATGGTATTCCGGTTAGCCAATGTCCGGTAGCATCTTTAAATTGCTCGAGCTGCGACATGAAGATGATAACAGCTAAACCATTTACAAAACCAAAAATAACTGGATGAGGAACCAGTCGCATAAGTTTGCCTAATTTAAGTAACCCTGCTAATATTTGAATTAGACCAGCAAGCACTACAGCTGCAAAAACATATTCCACGCCATAGTTTTTTGCCAAAACAACCAGCACTACGGCTATAGCACCTGTCGCACCTGATATCATGCCTGGCCGTCCACCTAAAATGGAGGTGACAAAACCCATCACAAAGGCGGCATACAAACCAGTAAGTGGCGATAGGCCTGCAATAAGTGCAAAAGCAATGGCTTCGGGCACCAGTGCGAGGGCTACGGTTAGTCCCGATAATATTTCGGTTTTGTAATTTACTTTTTGTGATAAGTCGAAAAGATTAAACAGTTTCTTCATGCGTTATTAATAATAGATTAGCCTATTGAGGTAGAAACCTCGAAATAGGTTTAGTTTTTAAAATGATTTTGGATGAGTTGCTTTTGGATTGCAAATAATACGATAAAACAACAACTACCTTTTTTTATTTGGGGGTGCAAAGGTAGTCTTAATTAATTTAGCTCGAAAGGTGGATTGTGAAATGGTTGTTTTTACAAGAAGCTTGTTTTTACCATTTCCCTTAGCTGGCGAGGAATTGCAATTCGTGACAGAGAGGAATTTGCAAATGTAGCCGAGTGGTGAGTTAGATAAATATCATATATTAAAATGACTTTTGGATACGTTTGAAAAACTAAAACAAAAATAAGTTACCCAATAGAGTAACTTTTATTAATTTAGTAAAGTATGAGAATAATAAAAGCATCAACATTAATCGAGTATTGTAAGCAAAGCAAGTTCCAACTGGCCGATGAGGCTGTGAAAGCTTGGATTTACGAAGTAAGGTTCTCAACATGGAATAATGCAAATGAACTAAAAGCGAAATATGGCAATGCCAGTATGGTAAGTTCGAAACGTGTTGTGTTCAATATTAAAGCAAGTGATTTTCGGTTGATTGTTGATATAGAATATCAGTTGAAAATAGTCTTTATTGTTTGGATCGGAACTCATAACGAACATGACAAAATAGACGCAAAAACAGTGACCTATGAAATATAAGATATTGAAAACGGAGCAAGCATATAACGAAGCTTGTGATTGAATTTACACTCTAATTAATAGTACCTATAAGGCTATAGAGATCGATAGTGCAGAAGGTGAAGAGATGGAACTCTTATGTTACTTGCAGAAAAATATGAGCAAGAGCATTATTTTATTGAAGCTCCGAATCCAATAGAAGCTATTAAGTTTAAAATGGAACAAATGAACTTAAAACAGGCTGATGTTGCAATATTGTTTGGTGGGAAAACGCGAGTGTCGGAAGTGATGCACGGTAAGCGGCCTTTGACATTGAAGATGATAACATTATTAAACAGATATCTAGGAGTTCCTTTAGAATCCTTAATTGCTGGAAATAAAGAAGTGAAACTGGAACCTGAAAAAAGAGATAAACTTTTAAAAATAGAATCTATTAAAGAATACTTTTCAGGACATAGAGCTGCAATAATTTAAACCACAACTCAGCTCGCGGTAGCTTTATTCATTCAGTTAAATTGATGTTTTTTGAATCATGTGATAAACGGGGATAATGTCGTGCATTTGTTTGGAAATCTCATGCCGAATTTGTTTGTACTGACGGGTAAAACCAAGCACAAAACCACCGCCGCCGGAGCCACATAGTTTCAAATAAAAGTTACCTGTTTCAAGTCCTTGTCGCCATAAGGGGCGGATGGTTTCAGGTATCATCTCCTTAAAATGAGTCAACTGAAAGTGAGAGATGATTCGTAAAACATCAAAAAATGCAGGAAGATCGCCGTTGAGGAGCAGATCAATGGCTTTATTAGTAGCTGGAATGAGTTCGTTCATGACCGGATCACAAAATTCAGGTGTTTTGAGTTTATCCATGAAATGCTCGACCAAAGGGGCTGTTTTACCCGGTTTCTTGGTGTTGACAATAAATATGGCATCTTCATCTTCACTCTTTTTAAGTGGAATATGAACGGGTTCTATTTGATTATTGCCCGACAATAGCAGCGGTTGGTTCACATAGCAAATCAGTGGATCAATGCCCGAACTGGTGCCATGAAAATAGGATTCGAGTTGCGAAAACAAGATTTTTAGTTGTGGCAAGTCCGATGGAAGTCCCGCTTGGCCTGAATTATTCAGTTTGGCATATCGGGTGGCAAATGCTGCAACCAGTGCGCCACTGCTACCCAAACCATAACTTTCGGGTATGTTGGATTCAAAAAATAAACCAATACCAATCTCTTGTTTGAATTTCTCTAAGTTAAACATTGATTTTATGTGATGAGGTAATCTCTCCACATGGTTTAAAAACCCTTTCAGATGCCGGTTTGATTGCTCTGCAAAATCTAAATCGGTATATCTATCGTCATTCATGAAGGCAAACTGACCATTAAAATGCGAAAAGGGCACAGATAGTGCTTTTGAATTGAGAATGATTGAATACTCTCCAAATAACATGATTTTAGAATAAAAAAGCTGACGTGCGGGTTGGTTCATCGGGTTATTGGTTGTTGTGTGAATAATTAATCAGCTCAGGGCCATTGCCTTGACTGTCGAATAAAATAAATTGATTTTCACAAAGGGGACGGAGATGGCTGTTAATCCAAACTTCAATCTTTTCACTCTCTTTATTTGGGTACAAAATATGTAAGTTGGGTCCAGCATCTAACGTAAATGCAATGTTGGCGCCTGTTTCCAGTCGGTATCGACGAATGGCTTCGATTGCTAATAATGTATTGGGTTTGAGTAATAAATAACCAGAATTCGAACTCATCATTAACCCATGTAGCGTTAGTGCTTCGTGTTCGGTGATGGCAATAAACTGCTCCCAATCGCCCACTGATAAAGCATTTATCAGGTTCGAAGTATTCTCGATTGCCATGTCAATGCGCGATTGTTTGAACCAATGATTGGTCATTAGTTCGTGACCGGCTGAACTTCCCACGCTTTTTTCGTCGCTCGAAATTATTAATATAGCATCTTTTACATCCATAAAATTGGAATGAATTTGATGATTTAGGTTGATGGCATAAGCATTTGACGATTCAGCTATTTGAGTGTGTTCCCCCCATAAATTCCAGCCTCCAAAAACCGATCGGCAAGCACTTCCGGAGCCCAATCGAGCCAAGGTACTGGCAGTTTTTAAATCGGGATAGGGCGATTCACCTTTTATGATGTTTGAGATGCTCAATAAACACAAAGCAAAAGCGCTCATTGAGCTGGCCGATGAAGCAATACCTGCTGAATGCGGGAAACTATTTGAGGTGTGAATTGTAAAATAGTAGTTTTTGATGGATGGGAAAAAGGGTGTTAACTGTTCGATAAAACGGTTGATTTTAGGCAAAAACTCGGGCTTTTCAGCTCCATTAAACCATAACTTAATTTGGGCCGATTTATTATTCGATATTCGTTCGAACTCAACGGTAGTGGTAGTTTTGGCATTGTTAAGTGTCAAGCTTAAAGATGGATTAATGGGTTCTTGAAGCGCTTGTTTACCCCAATATTTTACAATGGCAATATTCGACGGAGCGATCCATGTTACCTTTCCTTTAGATGGTATGGCATTGATTTGGTTTGAACTCATTGGTTGTTTAATATTATTTCATCATACTTAAACAACACAGAGTATCCTTTGGTTTTAAAAAAGTTTATTGAGTAGTCGATGTACTCATTAGACGCAGCTAAAATAAAATCGCCACCCCATGCGCCCAGTGATTTTATTGATCCATTAAAGTCACTGAAATAGAGTTGTTTAACTGGAGTTTGACTGGTCGCATAAGAGATGATTTGTTCATGTTCATCCATCAGCAATAAAAAATTATTTAGGTCAAATGAGTTTGCCATTTGTTCTGAGATTTCAGTGATGCGCTGAATATGAGATGTTTTATACTTTTTTAGTTTTAGAAAGTGCTTTGAGGAGAGACGACTATTTTGCTTTTTACCGAGGTAAACAAATAATAGATTTTGAGCAAATGAAGGATGGAATGGTGCTGACTCGATTTTAATATCATCTGTATTGAGCTGATAATATATTGGGCCTGATGATCCTGCACATGCAATATCGTAGTTCGAGCCTCCCAATGTGGCTGATGAAAGCTTAAAAGCATCAATTTTAAGCCACTGAGCTATGTTGTAAATGAGCGTGGAGCTGCTTCCCCATCCCCAATCGGGATGGAAATCGAGTTTCGATCTGATATGAAGGTTGTGGAAATAACCTTCGTTGATTTGAGCCTGATACAATGCTGTTTTTAAAATGGTCGCAATCGTACTTGCCTTGGTAATATCCGATGAATCAATAATTTGTAAAGTGGGAGTGAAGTGAGCCCAAAACCAAAGGCTATCATCGTATATGCTCTCCCAAAATAATCCATCAACCGGTGCTGTTTCAACCGAAAGTGATTGACCCAATTTGAGAGGAAGTGCCAATGCTTTAGCACCGGTTAGCACCAAGTATTCGCCCGATAAAAGTAACTTCCCGTTGCTATGTGTTTGAAATATCATAGGCTTAGGTAGTTTTGTTTTGTTGGAGGAACAGCTGAACTTCATTTACTGATATGGTTTTATGTTTAAAGTGTTGCTGTGCTTTTTTAATTTGCATGGGTGTTGCGTTTAAGCTGACTAAAATATTGGATAAATGCATTTTCATATGGCCTTTTTGTATGCCACTGGTTATTAGTGATGTAATGGCCATGAAATTGTTGGCTAAACCAACCGATGCTGCTATCGACATGAGTTGAGTCGCATTTGGATTTTCGAGCAACTGAAGCGATAGCTTTGCCAGTGGGTGTAGAGTGGTTAAACCCCCAACAGTACCAACCGATAGAGGGATGGATAGAGAAAAACTAAAATGATCTTTTGAAATTGAAACCCTTGAAAGCGAACGATATTGGCCGGTTCGGGCTGCATGAGTGTGCCCATTAGCCTCTACCGCACGAAAATCATTACCCGTGGCAAGCATCACCGCATCAATACCATTAAATATACCTTTGTTATGTGTTGCAGCTCGGTGTTCATCGAAAGTGGCCACATAAACAGCTTGTTCGAATCGCTGTAAAAATTCTCGGGTAGTTAAGTTTCCACAAAGCGGTGTGAGGTCATTTGGATGACATTCAACCATGCATTCAACCAAACATTCAGGAGTGTAGTTCGAAAGAATACACATGAGTATATAAGGCTCGCTTTTTAACGTTGGTTTAAGCTCTGGATGATTTGATATTTGTTGAAGTAGTTCAGGAGCCAATTTTTCAAGGCACGTATTAATAAAATTAGCGCCCATTGCATTGGCGGTATCCATCTGTAACGATAGTTGCCACAGGTGCTTATCGGATTCCCCTGTTTGAGAAAAGAATCCATTCTTATAGCCGCCACTACGCTCTTCCATTTTTTTTAACAATGGATTAATGATTGGGAGAATGGATTGAATAATTTCTTTTTCTGCTTTTTTTAATGCTGCACCATCGCCATCGAAGTAAAAATGAATCTGACCATTTTTTATAAGTGACGAAACATGTGTTTTAAAACCTCCACGATTCGCCCAAAAGCTGGCTGCCTTTGATGCAGCTGCTATCACCGAGCTCTCTTCGGTCACCATGGGAACAAAATACCAATGCTCATCAATTAAAAAGTTTGGAGCTATTCCATACGGTAAAAGATAGTTCGAGAGTGTATTCTCTGATATTTGATCGAAAAGTGATTGATTATCAGTGTGGTGAAAGCTGTTTAGTGTTTGGTTAAATTGCTCAACATCTAGTTTAGCGAATTGACTTATAAGCCCTATTTTTTCGCTGTTCGATAATTTCGAAAAACCTTTTAAGGGGAGTTGAGTTTGTTGCATGGTTGGTTTATTTAGTATCAAGATAAAAGTATCACGAAATTTGAATCGAGATAAACAGTTATCAACCTAAAAACAGTTGTATGTGAGTTTGGTTCGATAGGATGAGGTAAAAAATAATTTGATAGCGAATTACACGAATTCTCGCAAATTAGTTAGAGATAAAACATAAGTTTATTTTTACACAATATCTATTTAGTATTACTAAGAAAACACATCATTTCCCCTGCGCACACCCTCTGACTCCCTAAAGGGAGAATTGCCAATCCGCTGGTGTATAGCAGATTCCCCTTTAGGGGCTAGGGGTAACAATGAAGACGTTTTTAAGATATATAGTGTTTTCTTAGTAACACTAGTTAGTCCTTTTGTTGCGAATTGAATCATTTATTATTGCACAATAGAATAGAGCTTTATTTATTCCGCAGTACCCATTTGGTTAATTTTCAGATAACTATCGGCCAGTAACCATCCTTGTTGCAAGTGTTTTATGTAGGTTTCGAGCTGAGTATAGCCTTCATAGGCATATTTTAAAAACATCGATCCCATACCAAAAACAGCGGGTAATGGCGATGATTTAACCAAATGATACCCATCTAAAACCGAAGTTATACCTCCTGAGATAATTAATTGTTTGCAAGCAGGAATTCCGCCATGATGGATGAAATTATTCGCAAAACCGGTCATTTCAAGAGCTGAATGCCCTACCTTCGTGAAGGGACGCATGGTGTCGGAAAAAATCTCGTTTTGTCGATGAAGCTCTAATAATGCAAAGTTAGTGCCACCAAATGCCCCAAACTCAATGGCTTCGAGCGGTAGTTTCAGCAGTCGCTCCAGACTTTCGGGTCCCATACCTTGTCCCACTTCTTTAACAATAACCCGCAGTTGAGTTTTATTGAGAAATTGTTCAATAGTATCTATCGGAGGTTGGTTAAATCGATCTCCTTCGGGCTGAAATGCCTCTTGTAATGGATTTACATGTATGATTATACCATCGGCTTGAAGGCGATCGACCAGCTTATTAATTTTGTGCAATTCGTTGCTTATTATCAGTTTCTCGAGTTGACTGATTCCTAGATTAGCATAAAGCGGTTGTTCGTTACCAAGTAACGATCGGATATTAAAATCATCAATCAGCTCAGGTTTTTCCAATAGTACGCGACATGAACCCAGTCCCATTCCCAATCCAAACTGCCGACAAGCCTTGGCTAAGTTGCGATTAATGGCTCCGGCCTTCTCTGTTCCACCTGTCATGCTCGATATCCAGATGGGCAGTTTCATGGTTTTGCCAGCAAACTCAAAAGGCGACAATTGTCCCTGAGGATGAGCACTTAAAAGCGGTTCGTAACAAAAGTTAAGATTGGCTTCGCTCTTCTCAGTGCGCGATTGAAATGCCAATTCGATATGATCTTTTTTTCGTTCTTTCATGGGGCAGTTATCAGTTAAATTCAGTTGCACATAAAATTGTAATTATTAAGAAAATATTCAAAAATGAATTTTTTTGCAAATGTTAGCTAATTTAAATTGTAATGATAAATTACAACTAGATATGGGTCGTATCTAGTCTTCGCAAGAAAACTCCAAATACTGCATTATTCTCGTTTTGAAAAAAGTCATCCACAAAAGTGAACTCCTTGATTTTCAAAACTTCGAAAGCCTTGTCTTTGAAGCCTTCATGACAACGACATTGAAGAAGTGTAGTTTTCTTGCTGACACTATCTATAATTCTTTTTTGACTTTTTCAAGTACTTCAATAAATTCAAACATGTTAGTAGAAGGATTATTATACATTTTTAGTTGTTTTGATCTATTGCAGGCATTAACGCATTTTTCTTTTAATCTATTCTTTAAAGGATTATCCAAGAATCCTTTTTTGTAATTATTTCTGCTCCTATTGCATAATTCTCTAATGCAATCATCAGTTGATAAGGTTGTTGTGATGTTTTTATTATGAAGTAAAAACCATAATTCAATTGAAGGATTTGATGCAATTAATATTGCTGAATCGATTTTTATTGATTTATAAAAAATTTCCAATATATCTGAATCATATATCAAAAAATCCTTGTCCTTTTCGTGCCTTGGCTTCCCCTTTTTATAAGAAATTATAAATCGTTCATTTATGCTAGAACCTGCAATTTTGGGAATAATTTCTATGGGCAGAGGATATTCTGAGCGCAAAAAGCTAATATATGCTTTTTCTGTTTCACCTTCGCAAAAAATCCAAAAATGAGGGTTTATTTTTTCCACTTTTGATGCTCGACGCTTATTTTTCATTTAATAAACTTTTAAGCTGTTCAAAAGAGTCGTTTATAATTGGAACAGCATCAAATCGACCTTGTAAATAGGCTTTTTCAACGTCCATAGTATCACGGAAATCGCTATAGTCATACAATGAATATAAATCAGTAGAGCCTTTTAAATCTTTGTTTGCAAAGTAAATTTGATCTTTGCGAAACTTTTTTAAATCTAGAAATTGAGTATTGTGTGTTGTACAAAATAATTGTGCTTTTTCTCCAGATCTAAATAAATTGAAAATATATTTAATGATTTTAGGATGTAAACTTTCTTCTATTTCATCAATAAGTAATATTTTATCGTTTTTTATAACATCAAGAAGTGTGAGTATTATAAAAAACAGCTTAATTGTTCCTTGTGATTCTTCAGAAAGGAAGTCAAATGAAATATCGGGATTAGATTTATGATAGGTTTTAATTTGTAAATGATTTTGTACAATATCTTCTATTTTTACCGCCATGCTTGTTAGGTCTGCATGAATGTTTTTGCCTGATTGTTTTAATACTTTTATTTTAACATCATCAATGTCGCTATCTGCTATTTTAAGCGCTTCAATTAGTTGATTTTTGTTTTGATTCGACATGTTTTCAATAGCAGAAATCCCAAGCCCTAAGTAATTAAGGATAAATGTTTTATCGAAATAATTAAATATATCTTTAGCAATGTCTCTATCCATTTGACTAGCTCGCGATATATAAAGTGTTTTATCAGAGGTATTCTCAGCCACATCTAAAGGCCTTTTTAGAACATCAGTAAAAGTATATTTTTCTTTTTTAGTATTTCCTCGACGTTCGTCACGAGTGAAAATTTCTTTGATACGACCTTTGGGATAGTAAAATAAACTTTCGGTAACAATATGGTTTTTTGTTAGCGAGAAGGAATATTCATATTCAATACTATTCAGTATAAATCGAATTGAATAAAAACTGGGTTTATTTGCAAAATTATCAAATTTGAAAGGAGTAAAATTGTAATTTGTATTTTCATTGTGATTATGTGATTCGAATACCATGGCATGACAAAAGCGGATAGCTTTAATAATATTACTCTTACCAGATGCATTAGCACCGTAAAGCACTATTGTTTTTAATATTTCTGTTTTATTTTCTTCACATACATTATTCTTTAATGCTTTAGAATTTGCGGATTTAATATTGGCAGCCCTAAAATCTAAAACAATTTCGTCTTTAATGGAGAAAAAATTACTAATGCGTATTTCTAATACCATTTTATATTTCGTTTTTGTAATTTAATTTCAAATATAAGCCATAATTTCAATTTTTTTATGTTTTGTGAAATTATTCTTTTGATTGAAATTAAAGGTTAGAAGCTGTTTGAATTTTATAGATGTCTAGATTATAGAATTGGAAGATAGGATGATAGGAAGAATAATAGATATTTGATAGATTAGATATTAGATAGAGCCGATATTTTAGATAATTCCAGAAGATGAACATTCTATTTTCATCATCCTATCTTCTTATCCTCCAATCTTCTTATCTTCCTATCCTCCTATCTATCTAATATCTATTATTCTTCCTATTTCTGTATTTATTTAAATTTATTTTAAACAGTTACTTCGTAATTGCAAAAAAAATGGCTTAGAATAAAATTTTACTTGCCGATTCCCAAATGTCGGGCTATCACCAACCGTAAAATATCGGAAGAGCCTTCGCCTATTTGTAAAATCCGCTGATCGCGATAAAATCTTTCGATATCATTGGATTTGAATAACCCCGCACCGCCAAAAATTTGAACAGCCTCATCTGAAACCTCTTTGGCAATTTCCGAGCAATAGAGTTTGGCCATGGCAGCCTCTTTCCCAAAAGGCAATCCTTTATCTTTGAGTAACGTTGCATGGTATAGCGTGTTTCGAGCCAGCTCTAGTTTCATGGCCATATCAGCTAATTTGAACGATACACCTTGGAACTCATTGAGTTTTTTGTTGAATTGAGTTCGTTCGTTGGCGTATGTCAAAGCCATTTCGAAAGCCCCTTGAGCTAGCCCTAAACCCATTGCAGCAATGGAAAGGCGGCCACCATCAAGCGTTTTAAGCATTTGAGGTAATCCTTTTCCGCGTTGCCCTAAAAGGTTATGACTTGGAATTTTAACGTTGTTAAAGGCGAGTTGAGCTGTGTCGGAAGCGCGCCACATCATTTTGCCAGTCATGCGCTCGGTTTCAAATCCGGGCGAATCACGTTCAATTAAAAGAGTTGATAGTTCATGTTTATCAGAAGTATTGTTGGTGATTGCCAATACAGTGATTCCAAGCATAAGCGGGTTGGATCCATTGGTGATGTAGCGTTTGGTTCCGTTTACAATCCAGTGATCGTTGTCGTTTTGTGCGGTTGTTTGCACACCACGGGCATCGCTACCTGCTGTTTCTTCGGTTAGTCCGAATGCCCATAAATGCTCGCCCGAACAGAGTTTAGGAAGCAAATGTTGTTTCTGATCTTCGCTGCCAAACAGGTAAATAGGAGCTACGCCCAAACTGTTGTGTGCGCACATGGTAGCGGCTTGCGATCCATCAATCCTAGCCAATTCTTCAACAGCTATGATGTACGACAGCGAATCCAAGCCTTGTCCTCCGCATTTTTTGGGTATATCGACGCCAAACAAATTGTTGCGTCCCATTTTTTTTGTCAGCTCAATGGAAAATGCTTCGTTCTCATCCAATTGAGGCGCTATTGGTTTTATGGTATTTTCGGCAAATTGTCTGACTTTTTCTCGCCATTTATTATGATCATCGGTACAAAAGAGTGACATAGATTATTCGTTATTGGTAGTTAATATTAAATCGTTTGATTTTATGTGCGTGCCAGGTGTAACGTGCACTGCTTCAATAGTGGCATCTTTCCAAGCACGAAGATGGTTTTCGGTTTTCATGGCATCAATTACAGCTAGCGTATCGCCCTTTTTTATGGTATCGCCCGCTTTAACCTCTATCCGAATTAAAATGCCTGGAATAGGTGCGTGCAACGAATTTGATACATCGTTTAATTCCAGTTTTTGCAATGGCGTGTAGGGCGGAAGAGTATGATTGTCGACAAAAATTATTTTGTGTTGATGTATGGTATATGAAACCATTGGCTGGCGACTCTCCCAAAAGGCAGTAAAGTGCTCATTGTTAATTGTAAATTGAGTTCTGTTTTGAGATGCCTCAATATTTGAAACCTTGATGGTTTGATGATTAGAGATAAACAGACACTCGGTTTCATTTTTTTGATACTCAACAATTTGATTGCCTGTTGACAAGGGGATCGTTAATTGTGGAATTATTCGCCAATGACCTACATTGTTTGATGTGTTTTGACAATAGAGTTTATCAATTAAATAGGGAAGATAAGGCAATAGATTCCCTTCATCATACAATGGTTTAATAAGTTGTTGATGATGTGTTTGACAAAATGAAGTGTGTGTGTTGGATTGCAAAAACTGGGGATGTTGGCAAATGTTTTGCAGGTACGCTAAATTGGTCTCAACGCCTATAACGGCCGTTTGATGCAAGGCGGCTGTAAGTTCGGTAATGGCCTCTTTGCGATTATTTGCATGCACCATGAGCTTAAAGAGCATGGGGTCGTATTGCGGGTGTACAACTGTTTGGTCGATAAAATAATTGTCGACTCGCATTGATTCGGTTGATGGATAGTGAATGGATGTAAGCTCGCCTGGTGATGGGGCGAAATTATTTGCAGGATTTTCGGCGCAAACACGTACTTCAATGGCATGCCCAGTAAATGATATGTCGTTTTGAGCAATCTCTAAATGTTGCCCGCTGGCAATTTTAATTTGTTGTTCAATTAAATCAATTCCTGTAATCAGTTCGGTAATTCCATGCTCCACCTGAATTCGGGTGTTCATCTCTAAAAAATAGTGGTTACCTTGCTGGTCGACTAAAAACTCAACCGTTCCTGCACTAAAATAACCCAATTTGGTGACGAGTTTAAGTGCATCTCGGGTTATGTTTTTGCGCGTTTGTTGAGAGATTCCAATAGCAGGTGTCTCCTCCACAATTTTCTGAAATCGCCGCTGAATAGAGCATTCGCGTTCACCCAGATGAATGGTATGGTTGTGCTGATCGCCCAAAATTTGCACTTCAATATGTCGTGGCGAGTCGATGAATTTCTCGATGAAAACCGCTCCTTCGCCAAAGTACCGTTTTGCTTCATTGGTGACGATGCTTAGCTCGGATATGAGCTGCTCGGGCGTGTCTATTCGTTTCATTCCTTTACCGCCACCGCCTAGGGCTGCCTTTATAATAACAGGGTAATCGCTTTCTTTAGGCAGGTTGTCGGTTTGCCAATCGGGGATGACTGGAATACCTGCTTCTATCGCAATTTTTCGAGCATTAATTTTATTGCCCATCGATAATAAATGGTTGGCCGATGGGCCGATAAATACGAGGTTGTTTTTTAGACAAGCCTCGGCCAATAAATGATTCTCAGATAAAAATCCGTAGCCGGGATGAATGGCATCGACACGGTATTTTTTAGCGACCTCAATAATTTTATCGATATTTAAAAAGCTTTCAGCAAGGTTGTCACTCTCCCAAAAATGCACCTGCGTTGCCAGGGTGGCTGGAAGTGACTCTTTTTCAATTTCAGCAAGCGTTACAACGGTTTCGATGCCCAGTTTCTGAGCTGTTTTAATGATGCGAACGGCTATCTCACCTCGGTTGGGGATTAGTATGCGCTTTATGTTTCTGGTTTGATTTGGCATGATAATTAACTATCGGTTCGTTAAAAACGAATTAACTCTGGCTATGCCATCGGTCGAAGTTCGAGCCAGGGCAATTGTTTTGGCTGAAAAAATAATTCGATCTGTTTCGTCGATGTTAGTTTGTTGGTGATAATGAAGAAGTTGTTTGGTTTTTGCCATGGCATGCGCACTGTTTTTCCCAATGTTTTCGGCTAGCTTAAGGCATTCAGCAAAAAGCATATCAACAGGCAGAATCTCGTGTACTAACCCTATTGCTTTAGCTTCATTTTCACTAAAAACAGCTCCAGTAACCATCCATCGTCGGCCGGCTGAGTGGCCTGTTTTTGCAAGAATAAAAGGCATTACCATGGCTGGAACAAGTCCTAGCCTGACTTCCGAAAAAGCAAAAGAGCTGTTTTGGTCGCACAAAACCACATCGGAACATGCCATTAATCCAATCGCACCGCCATAAGCTCCTTTTTCGACCATGCAAATTATTGGTTTTAAATAGTTGTTTTGTGAATAATATAGGTGATGAAACAATTTGGCATCACGAATGTTTTGTGGCAACTCTTTTTGTGTGGCCTCAAGCATCCAGTTTAAATCGGCACCCGATGAGAAAAAATGATCTTTGCCTTTTAAAATCAAAGTGGTAAAGGATGCATCCTGTTGTGTCGATTCAAAAAAATGTATCAACTCATGCATCATCTCTTTACACAATGCGTTGCGATTATTCGGCGAATTTAGTTCTAGAATACCTGTGGTGCCCTCTATCCTAAAATCGATAAATCGATAAGAATTACATTCTGAATATTCCATAGTTGTTGCTTGTTTTTGGTTGGTGTTGGCAAATATCGAAAGCAATGGACAGAATATGACGTGTTTGTGCTGGATCAATGATACCATCGTCCCATAAACGACTGGTGCTATACATGGCCGACGATTCGTGTTGGTATGATTCCATAATCGACGATTCGATGAGCTTAGCTTCTGTGGGCTGATGAGGTTGTTTGCTTTTTAACGACACCAATACTTCGGCGGCTTGTTTGGCTCCCATCACCCCAATTTGAGCATTGGGCCACATGAACAGAAAGTCGGGTTCGAAGGCTCGCCCTGCCATGGCATAATTACCTGCTCCATATGATCCGCCCATGATAATGGTGATTTTGGGAACAGAACTGTTGGCCAAGGAGTTCACCATTTTAGCGCCATCTTTGGCAATGCCTTGATGTTCATAGGTTTTACCAACCATAAAGCCAGTAATATTTTGCAGAAAAAGCATGGGCGTTTGTCGTGAGTTACACAATTGAATAAAGTGAGCTCCTTTTTGAGCCGATTCGGAAAATAATATGCCATTATTCGCAATGATGCCAATGGTTTGACCGTTTATATTTGCAAATCCGCAAACCAACGTATTTCCATAGTTCTCTTTAAACTCATGAAACTCGCTGCCATCGGTCAGTCGAGCAATAACTTCACGCACATCGGGAAACGTTTTTCCTTGTGGAGGAATGAGCGAATATAAATCTTCAATGGGGTAGAGCGGTTTTTTAATATCAGAACGGTTAGCTACCTCAGCGGGATTTAATGTGCTTACAATGTTCCGACAAATATGTATGGCGTGCGCATCATCATCGGCCAAATGATCCGCCACGCCTGAGATTCGGGTATGCGTATCGCCACCGCCCAGTTCTTCTTCGGTTACCACTTCACCTGTGGCAGCTTTCACCAAGGGAGGCCCAGCTAAAAAAATAGTGCCTTGGTTGCGCACAATAATGGTCTCGTCGCTCATGGCAGGAATGTAAGCCCCACCAGCGGTGCACGAACCCATCACCATGGCAATTTGCGCTATCCCTTGCGCCGACATTCGTGCCTGATTGAAAAAAATGCGGCCAAAATCGGTTTTATCGGGAAATACATTCGATTGTTCGGGTAGAAAGATGCCTCCGCTATCAACCATGTAAATGCATGGCAGCTCATTTTTCAATGCTATTTCTTGTGCTCGTAGGTGTTTTTTTATGGTTTCCTTAATGTAAGTTCCGCCTTTTACGGTGGCATCGTTGGCCACAATCATCACCCAGCGATTATGTACTTTACCTATGCCGGTGATTATTCCAGCCGCGGGAAACTGATTTTTGTATTGATCATTAGCAGCTAAGGGTGATAATTCGAGAAATGGGGTGTTGGGATCCAGCAGGTAATCGATACGCTGGCGAACCAACATACGACCGCGTTCAACATGACGTTTTACACTTTTTTCACCACCACCATTACTTACCTCAAATAAACGATGATTGAGCGCCTCAACCAAGTGTTTATTTATTGTTTTTTGCGACAGATTGGGTTCTTCGCTTAGATTTATATTTGGTTTTAGTTGAAACATATTTGCTTTAAGTATTTCTTTTATAGTTACATGGTTTCAATAAAATAGATACGAATGATTCGTTTCATGCTTTTATTAACCGCATACAATTGATGTATATAACCATTTGTTTATTGTTTTTGTTTGGTGATTAAACATTACTTTAATGGTTATTTATCAATTAATGTATTTATTGATGACTTAAACCAGCCCGTAAGTGAGTACCTTGGTTGATGCGTTATTAAAACTTCGTGCTCAATGGCATCGCTGTAAAAAAGAACCAAACGACCAGCTAAAGGCTCAATTTGTTGAGTCGAGGAGGCTCGAATTCGCAATTCGCCGCCATCGCCCTTTTTCCAGTTTTCGTTTAGGTAAAGTATAAAAGTGACTTTTCGATCGGAGTTGGTTTTAAACACATCTAAATGCTTTTGATAAAACGATCCAATGGGATAGCAGGCCAAATGAGCTTCGTAGGTGTTGATGCCCAAATAAAAGCGGCGATTTAAGTGCTGAATGAGTTGTTCGAATTTCTCGAAAAACAGGGTGCTAATTGCTCGAGTTTCATCGCTTGATAGCCATGCAATCGAATCGCCACGTATGGCAATGTTTTGAACATATTGATTTGCTTTTCCAATACCTGCGGTTTTTATTTTATTTTGCTTTTGGAGGTTGATGAAATAGCGTTTGAATTTGCTCACTTCGGTGAGTGGGATAAACTCATCGACCACCACCAGTTGATTGGCGGTTAGCTTGTTACTGATAAATATTAATTGGGAATCGATAGTCATGTGTGTGAACTGTTATTAATTGGTTAATAACAGCCAAGCAGGCAAAATGTTGGGTTTGGCTATTTTAGTGGGTTAACTACCGATGAATCTATTAGTTGGAAAATGGCAATCTTTTGTTAAAAATAAGTGCTGTGAAAATTGTAAATATGTTTGACGATAACTATTTTTAAGTGACAATTTGTGCGTCGGTAATTCTATTGAAGATAAAAAGAGAAAGCGATCCTTTTGAGACCGCTTTAAATGTTTTCACAACGGAATAATCCTTATTGTGAATTGCTTCAGATTGATTTCAAAATTATAAAATTATATGATATAACCAACAACTATGAAAAAAATTTTAGGACTGGACTTGGGAACCAATAGCATTGGATGGGCTTTAGTTGGATGTGATGAAAACGAGAAGCCAAAATCAATTGAAGGTATTGGGAGTCGGATAATCCCAATGAGTCAAGAGATACTTGGGAAATTTGAAAGTGGCAATTCAATATCTCAGACAGCTGAACGTACCAATTTTCGTTCCATTAGACGATTACGTGAAAGACAATTGTTGAGGCGTGAAAGATTACATCGGGTATTGCATGTAATGGGATTTTTGCCTGAACATTACGACCAATCTATTGATTTTGAAAAAAAAGTTGGTCAGTTTTTAAATGATACGGAACCTAAAATTGCATGGTGTAAAGATGATTATGGAAAATTCAAATTTATTTTTCAGAACTCTTTTAATGAAATGGTTGAAGAATTCAAAGTTAATCAACCTAATTTATTTGAAAGTAAAAAGCAAATCCCTTATGATTGGACTATTTATTTTTTAAGAAAAAAAGCTCTCTTTTATAAAATAAGTAAAGAAGAATTAGCGTGGTTGTTATTAAATTTTAATCAGAAACGAGGATATTATCAGTTGAGAGGTGAGGAGGAAGAAGAAAATCCAAATAAATTAGTTGAATTTCATGCGCTTAAAGTTGTTGATGTAAAAGCTGATGAAGCGCAAAAGGGAAAGCTAGATATTTGGTATAGTTTAGTTTTAGAAAATGGATGGATTTATCGACGTTCAAGTAAAACACCATTGAATGATTGGCTCGAAAAAAATAAGGAGTTTATAGTTACAACTGATTTGAACGATGATGGAAGTATAAAACTTGATAAAGAGGGTAATGAAAAAAGGTCTTTTAGAGCTCCTTCTGAGGATGATTGGACTTTATTAAAAAAGAAAACAGAGACAGATATTGTTAATTCGGAGAAGACTGTTGGAGCATATATTTACGATACATTAATACAAAATCCCACTCAAAAAATCAATGGAAAATTAGTACGTACTATTGAGCGTAAATTTTATATAGACGAATTAAGATTGATACTTGCAAAACAACAGGAATTCCATAATGAACTTAAGGATAATGAATTGTTAGCTCGTTGCGTAGATGAATTATATAATTTTAATAAAGAACATTGTGCAAGCCTAAAGTCAGCCGATTTTTCAAAGTTATTTATTAATGATATTATCTTTTATCAAAGGCCTTTGAGGAGTAAGAAATCGTTGATAAGTAATTGCAAGTACGAATTTCGTGTTTTTAAAGATAAAGAGGGTGTAATCAAAAAGAATCCAATAAAATGTGTTCCAAAGTCACACCCATTGTATCAGGAATTAAGGCTTTGGAAATTTGTAAAGGATTTGAAAATATATGAACGTGAGAAAGATATTAATGGCAAGCTATTTACCGATTTTAATGTAACTGATGAGTTTATTAAAAGTGAAGATGATTTAGTTGCGTTATTTGATTGGTTAAATGAACGGAAAGAGATCAAGCAAGATACATTGCTTTCATCGTATTTTAAGGTGAAAAAAGTGCGTGGCGAAGAGAAACTACCTTATCGATGGAATTATGTTGAGGATAAGGATTATCCAGGCAACGAAACTCACCATTTAATTCAAAGCAGTTTACATAAATTGGCTAAATATGCAGATGTTAGTTTTAGTGTTCAGCAAGAGAATAATTTGTGGCATATACTTTATTCGGTTACAGATAAGCATGAAATAGAAATTGCGTTAGGAACTTTTGCAAAAAAAAATAATCTACCTGATGAGTTTGTTGAGGTGTTTAAAAAACTAAAACCATTTGAAAGCGAATATGGTTCATATTCCGAAAAAGCATTAAAAAAGCTCATTCCATTAATGCGAATGGGTAAATATTGGAGTTATGACGCAATTGACAATCAAATACGGCTTAGAATAGATAAGTTATTAACGGGTGAATTTGATGAGAAAATAAAAAATAGGGTGCGAGAAAAGGCAATTTATTTAAGCGAAATTGCTCATTTTAAGGCTTTACCCGAATGGTTGGCAAGTTATATTGTATATGATAGACATTCCGAAGCTAGTGATTTTGAGAAGTGGAATACTTATCATGATTTAGATAACTACATCGAAGATTTTAAGCAACATTCATTGCGAAATCCAATAGTAGAACAAGTTATTATTGAAACCCTACGAGTGGTAAGAGATATTTGGAAAAAACATGGTGATTTTGCCGAAATTCATGTTGAGCTGGGACGCGAGATGAAAAATCCAGCTAATAAGCGAAAGGAGATGACGCAAAGAAATTCAGATAATGAAAATACAAATTTGCGTATAAAAGCCTTATTGGCAGAAATGGCAAATGATAGAGAGTTTGAAAATGTAAGACCTTATTCTCCAACGCAACAAGAGATTTTAAAGATATATGAAGATGGTGTTTTAAAATCTGGAGTTGAATTACCTGATGATATTTTTAAAATAGCCAAAACCAGTCAACCAACAAAATCAGAACTTATTCGATATAAACTTTGGCTAGAACAAAAATATAGGTCGCCATATACTGGTGAAGTAATTCCTTTAAGTCGTTTGTTTACGCCCGATTATCAGATAGAACATGTAATACCTCAATCTCGATTTTTCGACGATTCGTTTAGCAATAAAGTTATCTGCGAAGCCGTTGTAAATGCATATCCATACAAAGACAACTTATTGGGATATGAGTTTATCTCCAAAAATGAAGGACGAATTGTTTCAGAGCTTTCAACATCAAGAAAGACAGTTAAAATATTTACAGTTGATGAATATGAAGCATTTGTAAAACAGCATTATGCTGCAAATAATTTAAAAAAGAAAAAATTGTTAATGGAAGATATTCCTGAGACATTTATCGAAAGGCAACTAAACGATACTCGATACATTTCAAAAGTAATCTTGGGACTTTTGTCGAATATCGTTCGTTTAGAAAATGAAGAAGAACCAACATCAAAAAAGGTTATACCTACAAATGGCAGTATAACCACTAGCTTAAAGCACGACTGGGGTTTGAACGATGTTTGGAATAGAATTATTACACCACGTTTCGAACGGATGAATGAATTATCAAACTCGAATGTGTTTGGAGAGTGGGAAAATAAAGACGGCAAGCGAGTTTTTCAGACTAAAATGCCACTGGAACTGCAAAAAGGATTCAATAAAAAACGTATCGACCACCGACATCATGCCATGGATGCCTTAACAATTGCTTGCGCTACTCGGAGCCATGTAAATTATTTAAATAACGAATCAGCTAAAGCTTCGGCTAAAGAAAGTCGTCATGATTTGAAAAACAAACTCTGTTTTAAGTCCAAAACCGATGATAAGGGAAGTTATAAATGGCAGTTTCATAAACCATGGAATACCTTTACCGAAGATGCTCAAACAGCTCTTGAAGGTATTGTTGTAAGCTTAAAGCAAAATTTAAGAGTAATAAATAAGAGTGTTAATTATTTTGTCTCATATAAAGATGAACATGGTAAGGTTAATATTGATAAAGGAGGTAATCCAATAAAATTAATCCGAAAACAGGTAAAAGGTGATAACTGGGCAATTCGAAAACCACTTCATAAAGATACTGTTGCAGGCATTGTTAATCTTCGGTTTAAAAAGCAAGTTAGTTTATCAGCTGCAATTGATAATTGGGAGAGTTTAGTCGACAAAAACCTGAAAACTAAGATTAAGCAATTCATAAACGAAGGATTAGATAAAAAGAAAATTCAGAAGTTTTTCTTGGAAAACGATAATTCTTGGCAAGGTAAAGATGTTTCAAAACCAGAAGTTTACTATTTCAGTAACGAAAAAGATGTTTTAGTTGCTTCAAGAGTTAGTTTGGATAGTAGTTTTAATGCTAAAACAATTAACAGTATTACCGATACTGGGATACAGCGCATTTTATTAAATCATTTGGAAAAATACAATGAGCTGGATAATGGAACAACAAAAGAACACCCCGAACTTGCTTTTTCACCTGAGGGAATTGATGAGATGAATAAAAATATTAAGGAATTAAATAATGGGAAAGCTCACCATCCTATTATTAAAGTTCGAACCTTTGAAACAAAAGGAAATAAATTTAGCGTTGGTATTACAGGTAATAAGCAATCGAAATATGTTGTAGCAGCACAGGGAACTAATTTGTTTTTTGCCATTTATGCAAATAAAAATAAAGAACGTAGCTATGAAACAATTTCACTTGAGAAAGTAATTGAACATCAAAAACAGTCAGCACATGATTCTAAAGAACTAAAAACAGCTATTCCTGTGGACAACTCAAAGGGTGAATTACTATTTACTCTTTCACCAGATGACCTAGTTTATGTAAAAACAGAAGAACAAATTGAAAATGAAATAAAAATTCAGAATGAAGATTTAGTCCCTGCAAGGATTTATCGATTTATTGACTCTAGTGAGACAACGGCTAATTTCATTCCAGCTTATTCAGCTTCAACTATTTTTAGTGTTAAAAAAGATGAGCAGATTAAACGAGGCGTTAATTTAATAATCCAAAATGAATATGGTATAGGAAGTCCTCAGTCTAAAAACCAAAAATCATTGGATGGTATTATGATAAAAGCACATTGTGTGAAATTAAAAATAGATAGACTAGGATATGTTACAATTTAACCTAAATGACTTAGTAAACGCTATTTGATATTTTCATGATGTTTTGTTGAAGTACGTTTTGTGGATAAAATATTTTGTATTGATTTTGGCACGTAATTTGAAATAGTTAAAACGGTTATTTACAGAGTGGTATGGTCGAAAGGCTATGCCATTTTTTTGTTTCATTTAAAACCAAACACCATGATTAAACGCACCCTTTACTTTGGCAACCCAGCCTATTTGCGAATGAAAGACCAGCAATTGGTGGTTGAATTGCCTGCCGATGTTACCAAACAAAATGCCTCTGTACCCATTGAGGACATTGGTTTGGTGGTTTTAGAACATCCTCAAATTACCATAACTCATGCATTGATAATGGCATTAACCGATAACAATGTGGCCATTGTAAGCTGCAACAAAACTCATTTGCCCGAGGCGCTGATGCTCCCCATGGCATCGCACCATGCTTACACCGAAAAGTTGTACAATCAGTTAGAGTCGTCGTTACCGCTACGAAAAAACATGTGGCAACAAACCATTGTGGCGAAAATCGAAAATCAAGCGGCACTCTTAAAGAAGTGCGACATACCAACCGATAAGATGGATTTTTTTGTTCGACAAGTCAAGAGTGGCGACCCCGAAAATGTGGAAGGCCGCGCGGCTGCATACTATTGGGAAAACTTAATGAACCCGAAACGATTTCGTCGTCATCGGTTTGGCGATATGCCTAACCCCATGTTTAACTATGGGTATGCTATTTTAAGGGCATTGGTTGCACGGTCGTTGGTGGCAAGTGGGCTGCTGGTTGCTATGGGTATTCATCACCGCAATAAATACAACCCCTATTGTTTGGCCGATGATATTATGGAACCTTATCGACCCATTGTTGATGAGCTGGTTTTGCAATACATCGAAACCAAAGAGGTGGGAGAGGAATTAACGCTCGATATGAAACGCCATTTATTGCAAGTGCCAACGTTAGATGTTTTATTGGATGATAAATCGAGCCCGCTTATGGTTGGTATGCAACGAACTACGGCTTCGGTAGCTGATTGTTTTGAGGGGACATCGCGAAGAATACTCTACCCTGTTATGTAGGTTGTATTATGGGACTAAATCAATACAGAATTATGTGGGTATTTGTATTTTTCGATTTGCCAACCGAAACAAAAAAAGATAGGCAAGAATACACCCGATTTCGCAAAATGTTGCAAAAAGATGGTTTTGCCATGCTTCAGTTTAGCATTTACATACGCCATTGCAATAGCCGCGAAAATGCCGATGTGCATATAAAGCGGGTAAAATCGTTTTTGGCGCCTCATGGCGAAATTATTGTGTTTACCATAACCGACAAGCAGTTTGGGTTAATGGAATTTTTTAGAGGAAAAAAAATGGCGAATCGACCAGGCGTGCCACAGCAACTCGAGCTGTTTTGATAGAAATAAAAAAGCCCTGAATGAACCAGTCATCAGGGCTTTTTCGAACACAGTTTTTATAATTCTAAATATTGCTTTAATCTAATGATATTGAACTATTTATAAGCAGGTATGCTGTGTTCAATACGTCAAAGATACAATCTGAAAGCAATTCACAACTACTCGAAGACGATCAAGCTAAAAAATACATGCTGTGTTCAATACGTCAAAGATACAATCTGAAAGCAATTCACAACTTTGAAATGCCATCCCCGAACACGGGGGTGGCTGTGTTCAATACGTCAAAGATACAATCTGAAAGCAATTCACAACGCTTGCGCTTAACAGCCTTCACGGACGAGGCTGTGTTCAATACGTCAAAGATACAATCTGAAAGCAATTCACAACTAGGACTTGCACTTGCGATAATCAGTCTGCGCTGTGTTCAATACGTCAAAGATACAATCTGAAAGCAATTCACAACAGCATCGTTTATTGCCGACGATCAGCGTATGCTGTGTTCAATACGTCAAAGATACAATCTGAAAGCAATTCACAACTTTTAATTGAACTTCATCGTAAATAAGTCGGCTGTGTTCAATACGTCAAAGATACAATCTGAAAGCAATTCACAACATGAAGATGGGATGATATTTCAGAACATAGGCTGTGTTCAATACGTCAAAGATACAATCTGAAAGCAATTCACAACGGCACCTCGAAGATAACCTGTTTCCAGTAAGCTGTGTTCAATACGTCAAAGATACAATCTGAAAGCAATTCACAACACCGAAGATAAAAACAACGACTGATGTAGAGCTGTGTTCAATACGTCAAAGATACAATCTGAAAGCAATTCACAACCTCTGAGGTGCAGATAATGTTAATGTTAGTGCTGTGTTCAATACGTCAAAGATACAATCTGAAAGCAATTCACAACACATACAAATAACTAGTATTTATCTCATTAGCTGTGTTCAATACGTCAAAGATACAATCTGAAAGCAATTCACAACTAGACAAGCTTAAAATATAGTTTTTAGTATGCTGTGTTCAATACGTCAAAGATACAATCTGAAAGCAATTCACAACAGGGCAAAACGCCAACCCTAAAAGCTATGGGCTGTGTTCAATACGTCAAAGATACAATCTGAAAGCAATTCACAACTAGGTTGAGGCCTTTAAAGAAAAGGTAGTAGCTGTGTTCAATACGTCAAAGATACAATCTGAAAGCAATTCACAACAGCTGAGCGCGCATTGGTGCTGCGTTATTGGCTGTGTTCAATACGTCAAAGATACAATCTGAAAGCAATTCACAACAAATGACGAGTGATAACCGTGTAACGCTTGGCTGTGTTCAATACGTCAAAGATACAATCTGAAAGCAATTCACAACGCTTTTTCGCTTTCGAGTGTTTCAAATCTTGCTGTGTTCAATACGTCAAAGATACAATCTGAAAGCAATTCACAACCGGGTCTGCATCAGAGTCTATTTTTATCGTGCTGTGTTCAATACGTCAAAGATACAATCTGAAAGCAATTCACAACGGCAGTGACAGTGTTATTCGTGTGAATTTTGCTGTGTTCAATACGTCAAAGATACAATCTGAAAGCAATTCACAACAGAGAAGTTACGGATTTATTCCATCTGTATGCTGTGTTCAATACGTCAAAGATACAATCTGAAAGCAATTCACAACATGAATACAAGGTTTTAGACAATGCCGAATGCTGTGTTCAATATGTAATGCTGTAAATCTTTCATTCAGTACAGTCAATCGTTCAATCAAATCGGCATACGGCAAAGATGCTCCCGGAATCATATTGGTTTGCATACTGCGGTAGTCGGTTTCCCAAGCGGCAGCTTGTTCGACAGATGGAATAAAATTCAGAGTTGCGGGCCATAAAGTATCATAATTGAATCCAGAAAGTCCGACAAACTTACGTCGGTGTTCCACTATATCCCGATAAAGATTTGTATCAGCCAGTGCATCGGTTTCTACCTGAGTATCCATCATCTTTTCCAAATCGTATAAATGTCGTGACATACGTTCCACTCGTGGAGGTACTCCTTCCTGGTGAAAAGTTTCGTGTAAAAGAAATGCCTTTTCCAAAAAAGTGCGCTTGGCAGCAATCGCTGTAACATTGAATGGTGCATCGGAGTAAGGTGCTGTCGGAAGTTGTTCGGCCACTAAGGTTTTTATAACTACTGTTTCCACCGGATCTACCATCGACCGTCCGCTTACTTCTATCTTTACACTAGCGGGCATATATTCTACTGCCGGAAACAATGAATTAAAATGAATATATACTACTTCGGGGTCAACAGTACTTTCGGGAGTAATAATTACTTCGGTTCTAAACCAATCACGTGGTATTCCCATTCCCAGAAGCATAGTGTCAATACGTTCGGGTAATTCTTCACGTACAAAAGAACACAAAGCTCTGCGCAATCTGTTGTTTATTTGTGTTCTGGAAAGCTCGCCTCCATATCCCAAATATTCGCGATTAATAGCCATATCAATATCTTCAGAAAACCGGTTTATCAAACTCCAGCATTTACTAAGTGAGGTTCCTCCTTTAAAAGAAAGTTGAGCGGCAAAAGGCAAAGAGAACAATGCTTCCAGTACAGTAGTTACCCACCAGTCTTTTTCCACGGCTTGCACAATGTAACCGGTACGTACAGATACTTGTTCGAGAATTGTACGCCTGTCGGCATCGCTTAATTTTATCCAATTTATGTTCATAGTATCGGCATTATCAGTTTTTGAATCCATGCAGGAGCCAGTGGTAAATCGTTTAAAATGTCAGCTTTGTTCTCCTTTGATATAAATTCCTTTATTTTAGAAAGTTGTTCTGAAGCAAGCTTTTTGTCACCAATTTCTCTGAGTGCCGAAACAATCAGCATAAATACTTCGTTTTTGAAAGACAGATTTTTGGCTACAGTGCGCTTAAATACAATTCCCTGACCATTGCCAATTTTAATCTTCCGTGCAGCACCATCCGTCAGAAAAACTACATTCATCGGAATTTGGGTTGACAATCCTAAGGTATTGAGAGCATACGCTCCCGTAGGCACAATACGTGCTTTGTCCCGCTTTGCAATTTCGCGTGCTATGTTTTCCACC
>JBBQUP010000037.1:0-29014 GCA_038212305.1 Bacteroidales bacterium | reverse complement strand
TTGCTAGCCCTGAAGATCATTCTTAATAAATTATGGAATAATCTACTAAGATACTGATTTTCAGGGCTTTATGCAAATATTATATGGCTTGTTTTGCTGATAATCAGATATATATGATATTAAATACCGAAGTATTGTATTAATCCATACACTGCAAAAAATCAGAAAATTGTCAAAGAACTTTTGGATTATGGCAAAATTGCCGCATAAAATTTAACGAACTATTGTATAATGAAACAGCTTTTTATTCTGGTTTTGATCCTAATATTCATCGGTATATTCAACACGGCATGTCATAACTCTAAATCAAACATAGTTCCCTATCAAACAATTGAGCAGTATATTAATAAAAATTTTCCAGATACCGAGCCCACACAAAGTGGTATGTATTTAATTAAGGAACAATGTACTAGTAACGAGCCTTTGGTTGCCGGGGATTGGGTTAAAGTTCATTATACAGGTTATTTAATGGATAGTACGGTTTTTGATTCATCTTTAAAAAGGAATGAACCTTTCGAATTTCAATTAGGTACCAACTCTGTGATTCCTGGATGGGAAGAGGCTATCTCGTTAATGAAAGTTGGAGAAAAAGCTACCGCCATTATTCCATCTTATTTGGGATATGGAAGTAGTGCAAATGGCTCTATTCCTGCAAATGCAGATTTGATTTTCTCACTCGAAATTGTTGATTCACACAAGTGATTGGCCGTTTCATTTAATTTCTATTTCTTTGTACATCAAATTAAATTATAAATATATGCGATCTATTTTTTATAGTGTTGTTACTATTGTTACCATTGTTTTGTTTTCTGTAGGTTGTGAAAAATATACTTACATTGATTATGCTAAGTTGGCGGCAGATGAAAAAGAGTTGTTAGCAGATTATTATTCAACTAATTTATTTATGGATACTTTAAATGCTTATCCCGACACCATCGATAAACGAAATAGTACTGGATTAATGTATTTTTCAAAACAAAAAGGTGATGGGGATTCGGTTTTATATGGCAAAAAAGTAGGTGTATACTATACCCGTCAAGTTTTATATCGTGATTCATTAGGAAATGTAGCGATTAGTGATGTTGTCGAAAACAATTATCTTGAGGCTAATCCATTAATTTTTACAATTGGCGATAAATCAGTATTTACTGGATTTGATCAAGCAGTTCGGTACATGAGAATGAATGGAAAATCGAAAGTTATTGTACCTTCTACACTTGGATCCACTAATATCTATCAAACTTACATTTTCGATTTAGAATTGGTATATATTGGCAAATATTAAATTCTCTAAGCAACCATTTTAATTTTAGATCGTCTAAGGTTTATAATTGTTTTATTAGAAATTAAAATAAATTGTGGTATGCGAAATTTAGTATTTATAGGGGCTATTGCCCTAGCATTGGTGTTTACAGGTTGCTTAAAGGAGGATAATACGCCAACTCAGTATAGCGACATCGGAACAATAGTTAGCTCGGTATCTGGAGTTAAAATAAAAACGGATAACAATAAAATCCTGTATTCGAACTATGTTCCTGCAAGTTATGATCTAGTTGTTGGAACTCGTGTGATTGTTTATTATAGTTTAGTCCAAGAGGATCCATTAGCCGTTAGTTACAATTATTTAATTGCTATTAATGACATTAATAATATAAAAACAAAATTCGTTCAAATAGTTAATGATGTTAGTCGGGATACATTAGTAAATAACGGTCTTTCGTTATCAAGTACTTGGTTGTCGGATAATTTTTTAAATGTTGATTTTGTATTTTACGGACAATCTAAAGTCCATTTCGTTAATTTAGTTTACGATATCCTAGATCAAACCGAAGAGGGTTTTGTTGTTCTAAAACTATTGCACGATAGTAATGATGACTCCTATTTTACTCAATATCGTGGATTAATTAGCTTTGATTTATCTAATTTTAGTTTTGAAGGTACTCCACCGCACAAAATAAAAATGAAGTATAAAACCTATGATGGGATTATCAAAGAGATCATATTTGAATATGCTCCTCCAAGTGAGAATTAAAATTTAAAAAAAGATGTCTGGGTTTTTCTCAGACATTTTTTTTGTAAAAAAAACATATATCACAAGAGGTTTAAAGTAATCTATCCTATCAAATGCATATTTTTCCTTGTTATGGTTTTAGTTGGTAATTAATAGTTTATAGGATTGATGATTTTTAGTTTTTTTTGAATTTTATTTAAAATTTATCTTATATTTGCATTACAAACAGAACAGATCAGAACAGTTAAGTTATGCAATTATTAGGTATAGATATCGGAAGTTCTTCGGTAAAAGTAGCGGTTATCGAAGGCGAAACAGGGCAATGTATAGCGAGTGCTCAGCATCCATTAGTTGAAATGGAAATAGAAGCTCCTTTGGCGGGATGGGCTGAACAGCAACCTATAAAATGGTATGAACATTTAAAAGAAGCGATGAAATTAGTTTTAGCTTCAGATAAAATCTCTGCTAAAAAAATTGGCGCTATTGGTATATCGTATCAAATGCATGGTTTGGTTGTTGTTGATGAGAACAATAATCCTCTTCGACCATCGATTATTTGGTGCGATAGTCGTGCTACCCAACTAGGCTCTAAAGCTCAAACAGATTTAGGATCGGATTGGTGTTTAAGCCATTTATTAAACTCACCAGGAAATTTCACAGCATCGAAATTAGCATGGGTAAAACAAAATGAGCCTGAGGTGTATGCGAAAACGGTTAAGTTTATGCTTCCTGGTGATTACATTGCCATGAAACTAACAGGAAAAATTACTACAACTGTTTCGGGGTTATCTGAAGGTATTTTGTGGGATTTTAAAGACAATAAACTATCGGATGAGTTACTAAACTATTATCAACTAAGCAGTTCAAAAGTTGCTGAAATAGTTCCAACATTTGGAGACCAAGGTAAGCTAACAGCGCAAGCTGCCAGTGAACTTGGATTGGCACAAGGAATTCCCGTTACATATCGTGCTGGAGACCAACCCAATAATGCATTTTCTTTAAATGTGTTAAATCCTGGTGAAGTGGCTGCAACAGCTGGAACTTCCGGAGTTGTATATTCCATATCGAATAAGGTTACCACCGATTCGTTATCAAGAGTTAATTCATTTGCACATGTAAATCATCAAATAGATCAACCGCGATTGGGTGTGTTATTATGTATAAACGGCACAGGAATTCAATACTCATGGATGAAGCGTGAGATAGGAAAAAATCAATTGGGTTATGCCGAGCTGAACGAAAAAGCTGCCATGGTTGCCCCAGGATCTGATGGATTATTGGTTTATCCTTTTGGGAATGGAGCAGAACGCGTCTTAGGCAATAAAAATCCTGGATCAAACATTACCGGTATTAATTTTAACATTCACCACGAAGGTCATCTATTTCGAGCAGCTCAAGAGGGAATAGCTTTTTCATTTAAATATGGAATGGAAGTAATGAACGAAATGGGAATCGATACCAAATTAATTCGGGCAGGATCTGCAAATCTTTTTTTAAGTCCTTTGTTTCGGAAAACATTGGCATCAATAACTGGAGCAACCATTGAATTGTATAATACGGATGGAGCAATTGGAGCTGCTAGGGGAGCTGGAGTTGGTGTTGGATTTTATAAAAATTTCAAAGAAGCCTTTGTTGGTTTCGATAGATCTAATGTAACCGAACCTATTGAACAGTTGAAAACCCAATTAGAAGATGTTTATGATGCTTGGAAAACTGGATTAACTAACATGCTAAATGCCAAATAAATGAAATTCTAAGCTTGTATTTCTATCTAGTTTTTTGAATCAGACAGCAGCGGAGATAGTTTTTTTCATGAAAACCCCTTTAAAAAAAACAGAACTAGCTAGATAAATTACCTGTTTTAGATAAGTTGATGGGCTAGGAATTCACTTTTTATTTAATGGAAATAATACTAGATTAAAAAACAATAAAAATTTATATTATGAGCGTATTAATTGGAAATCAAGAGTATTTTAAAGGGATAGGAAAAATTGCCTTCGAAGGTGCAAAATCAACTAATCCTTTGGCTTTTAAATGGTACGATGAAAATCGTATTGTTGGTGGAAAAACCATGAAAGATCATTTGCGTTTTGCTGTTGCATACTGGCATACTTTCTGTGGCGAAGGTGGAGATCCATTTGGCCCAGGGACCATAAATTATGCATGGAACAAAGGCGTTGATCCAATTCAGCAGGCTAAAGACAAGCTTGATGCTGCCTTTGAATTTATCACTAAGCTTGGTGTTCCTTATTATTGTTTTCATGACACCGATTTAGTTGGTGATGGCTCTGTTTTCGAAATTGAAAATCGCTTAGCTACTATTGTCGATTTAGCTAAGAAAAAGCAAGATGCTTCAGGCGTTAAGTTGCTTTGGGGAACTGCCAACGTGTTTTCAAATGCTCGTTACATGAATGGAGCATCTACAAATCCTGATTTTAATGTAATTGCCAATGCAGGCGTTCAAGTAAAAAATGCCATTGACGCAACCATTGCCTTGGGTGGCACTGGGTATGTTTTCTGGGGAGGACGTGAAGGTTATATGAGTTTGCTCAATACCAACATGAAAAAAGAGCTTGAGCACATGGGTCAATTCTTAACCATAGCTCGTGATTATGGTCGTGCGAAAGGCTTTAAAGGGACTTTCTTGATTGAACCAAAACCAATGGAACCTTCTAAGCATCAGTACGATGTAGATGCTCAGACTGTTATTGGCTTTTTAAAACAATATGGCTTAGAGAAAGATTTTAAATTGAATATTGAGGTCAACCACGCAACATTAGCTCAGCATACTATGGAGCACGAACTTCGTGTTTCTGCTGATGCAGGAATGCTTGGATCAATTGATGCCAATAAAGGTGATGTTCAGAATGGATGGGATACAGATGAGTTTCCAACCTCAATAACTGAAACTACATTGGCTATGTTAGAGATTTTGCAAGCTGGTGGATTTACCGATGGAGGTATCAATTTTGATGCAAAAACCCGTCGCAACTCAAGCGATCTTGAAGATATTTTTATTGGACATATTTCAGGTATGGATACCTTTGCTAGAGCTTTGGATATTGCTGATAAAATATTGAAAGAGTCAAACTATCTTAAATTAAGAGCAGATCGTTATGCTTCTTTTGATAGTGGTAAAGGGTTAGATTTTGAAAAAGGCAAATTGTCGCTTGAAGATTTATACAAAATTGCTAAAGAAGTGGGTGAGCCAAAACAATTGAGTGGCAAACAAGAAATGTATGAGCAATTAATTAATATGTATATTTAATATACATTTACATACAAAATTTAAATGAAATCACGAGCCTAATTTTAAGTTCGTGATTTCATTTGTTTGCAACATATAAAAATCATACTGAATGAAAAAACTACAAAACAATAACTACTTATTAATGATAACTCTAGTAGCTACACTAGGGGGTTTGTTATTTGGTTACGACACAGCTGTTATTTCAGGTACTGTGGGCTCTTTAAAAAAATTCTTTATCGATCCTCGTGGACTTGATGAGTTGGCTGCCAATTCTATGTTGGGATTTGCTGTTTCAAGTGCATTAATTGGTTGTATTTTGGGTGGAATGATTGGAGGAATAATGGCATTGACTTTTGGACGTCGAAAATCCTTAATGATTGCTGCTATTTTGTTTACAATTTCTGCAATAGGATCTGGTTTTCCTGAACTTGGGTTTTTACCAGCAGGAATGGGCGATCATACCTATTTAGTTCATTTTGTAATATATCGAATCATTGGCGGTGTGGGTGTTGGATTAGCCTCCATGCTTTCACCGATGTATATTTCCGAAATTGCCCCCGCTGAACGACGGGGTAGTTTAGTATCGTTAAATCAATTTGCCATTATTTTTGGTATGTTGGTTGTTTATTTTGTTAATTATTATATTTCTCGACAAGGCGATGATCAATGGTTGAATCAAATAGGCTGGCGTTGGATGTTTGTTTCTGAAACAATCCCTGCTGTTTTGTTATTTGTTTTGTTATTTATTGTTCCCGAAAGTCCTCGATGGTTGGTTATTAAACAACAAGAGGATAAAGCATTAAAGATATTAGAAAAAATTAATGGTCAATCTAAAGCTGATAATATTCTAATTGAAATTAAAAATTCATTAAATCATCATGTTTCTGGCAGTATGTTATCCTATGGAATTGCGGTTGTGGTTATTGGATTATTTTTATCTATGTTTCAGCAATTTGTAGGTATAAATGTGGTGTTATATTATGCTCCTGACATTTTTGCAAGCATGGGTTCATCAACCGATGCCTCTTTGCTTAATACGATTATTGTTGGATCAATTAATTTGATTTTTACAGTGGTTGCTATTCTGACTGTAGATAGATTTGGTCGTAAACCATTGCAAATTATTGGTGCTTTAGGAATGGCGATAGCCATGTTTGGTTTAGGGTTCACATTTTATTTTCAGAGTATTGGAATGGGAGCTTTACTATTTATGTTAATGTTTGTTGCCTTTTTTGCCTTGTCATGGGGACCGGTTGTATGGGTTCTTCTCTCTGAAATTTTCCCCAATCGTATTCGTGGACGTGCCATGGCCTTAGCTGTAGCTGCACAATGGATAAGTAACTATATTGTTTCATGGACTTTCCCTATGATGGATAAATCAAGCTTTTTACAAGCATTGTTTCATGGAGGTTTTTCATACTGGATATATGGTGTAATGGGATTGTTAGCCGCTTGGTTTATGTACAAATACGTGCCAGAAACCAAAGGAAAAACACTTGAAGAAATGGAATCTCTTTGGAAAAAATAAATTTGAGAATATTTTAATAAAATGGAGGGTGGCAGATTTGGCATCCTCCATTCTATTTTGTAAAAAGAGCAACGAGTATCTATCATGCTTTTATTTTGTTAAAACCTATAAAAAAAGTATAATTGTATATGCAAATTTTGATTTGAATATATAAAGTAAATTGATTGAAACATAAAATACATAAAAATGAAAAAGGTAGCTATTGGAATTGATATTGGTGGTACAAATAGTGCTATAGGTATTGTTGATCAGGCGGGAAATGTTTTGGTTAAGGATAATATTTTGACTCCTTCGCACGGCGATGTTAACAAATATGTGAGTGATTTATCAGATGCCATTCGCAAGCTAATAAAGTCAGTGAAATTGGTGAATGCTGATCTCGAAATACTTGGAATTGGCCTAGGTGCACCTAATGGGAATTATTACAATGGTACAATTGAATATGCTCCAAATTTGTCGTTTAAAGGCATTGTACCTTTGGTTGAGTTATTGAAAAAACAATTTCCCGAATTTTCTGCCGTTGCATTAACCAATGATGCCAATGCGGCTGCAATTGGTGAAATGATTTATGGTGGTGCCAAAGAGATGAAAAACTTTGTGATGTACACACTGGGTACAGGTGTTGGAAGTGGTATTGTGGTAAATGGTGATTTAGTGTATGGTCACGATGGTTTTGCTGGCGAATGTGGTCACACAACGCTTATTCCCAATGGTCGATTGTGCGGATGTGGTTCTCTCGGTCATTTAGAGGCTTATTGTTCTGCTCCTGGGATAAAACGCACTGCATTCGAATTAATGGTTAAATACAATGCAGTCGATAGCTTATTAGCAGATAAATCGTTCGTTGAGTTAAACTCGAAGATGATTTTCGATGCAGCTGAAAAAGGTGATAAAATTGCACTCGAAGTGTTTGAAATGACTGGACAATACTTGGGGCAAGGAATAGCAGACACAGTTCATCATTTAAGTCCAGAAGCTATATTTTTATTTGGTGGGCCAACTGCCGCAGGGGATTATATTTTTAAACCTACCATTAAAAGTATGGAAGAACATCTACTTCCAATTTTTAAGAATAAAATTAAAGTGTTGCCATCGAAACTTAATGCCGGTGATGCCCCAATTATAGGTGCCAGTGCTTTGGTCTGGAAAGAAATTGATAAATAGCTAATTGATTGCTGGTAAGTGTTTTAAAGGCATTCGCAATTACCGCGAGTGCTTTTTGTTTATAAAAATGTTGATAACAAATTCTTAATGATGACATAATATAGTGGAAAAGAGTTTTTAAATGGCATATCTTAGTTTTGCTTAAACTAAAACTAAGAAATCGAATTATGTACAAAAGAACTATTCAAGCTTTATTATTTGTGGTTTTTGCGTGGATATGTGTTGCATCTATCCAAGCACAGGTAACTACTTCAGGTGTCAGTGGCACAATTAGTTCCGCTAATGGAGAATCCTTGCCAGGAGCAACAGTTGTTGCTGTTCACGTTCCATCAGGAACACAATATGCAACTATTTCGAACGATCAAGGTCGTTTTGTTTTGCAAGGAATGCGCACAGGGGGGCCGTATAAGGTCGATGTTTCATTTATGGGGTATCAAACTGCATCCTATTCTGATCTGGTTCTTGCATTAGGAGATGTTTATCAGCTAGATGTTAAGCTGGTTGATAAAAGCGTGTCAATTAATGATGTTGTTGTTTATGCTGTTAAAACTGTCGAGAAATCGGGTACATCAACAAATATCTCATCTCGTCAAATTCAAACCATGCCAACCATTTCTCGAAGCATCAATGACTTTACAAGGATTTCTCCTTATGCTGGTAGTGGAAATAGTTTTGCTGGTCGCGATGGTCGTTTTAATAATATTACCATCGATGGAGCTGCATTTAATAATAACTTTGGATCAAGTTCTAAAAATCTTCCTGGCGGAGATGCTCAGCCAATATCTTTAGATGCTATTGAAGAAATTTCCGTGAATGTTACTCCTTACGATATTCGTCAATCCAATTTTACTGGTGCAAGTATTAATGCTGTCACTAAAAGTGGAAATAATGAATTGTCAGGTACCGCTTATACTTTTATGCGTCCAAAGTCTTTTACTGGTGAAAAAGTAGGCGATTTAACCGTTCCAAATGCTCGTGAAAAAAAGGCAAATACCTATGGCCTATCAATAGGAGGGCCAATCATTAAAAATAAACTGTTTTTCTTTGTGAATGGAGAACTTGAAAAACAAGAATATCCCGGCATTGAGTGGAAACCAAGTATTGATGGCGTAAGCGATGCGACCAACAAAATAGCCAGAACTACTGAAGCAGATTTAACTACCATTCAGCAGTTTCTTAAAACTACTTATGGGTATGATGCTGGATCATATAAAGATTTTGGAAATTTTGAGAGCAAGAATCATAAAATTATGGCGCGTATCGATTGGAATATTGATACCAATAATAAGTTTACGCTTCGCTATAATGATGTGAAATCAACCAATGATCAGGAAGTAAATTTTAACAGCACAGTTTCTGGGGCAAGAAGTTCGGGACGAAACAGCGTGGATGCCATTTCATTTTCCAATTCGAATTACAATTTCACCAATTATGTTAGGTCAATTACTGGCGAATTAAACAGTTCGTTTTCTTCGGCATTAAATAATAAATTGTTGGTTAGTTATACGCATATTCAGGATACTCGAGGAAGCAATAGTAGTCCATTCCCTTTTGTAGATATTTATGAAGGCACCAAGCAGTACATGAGTTTTGGATATGAATTGTTTTCGACTAATAACGAAGTGACTAACAATACTCTAAATGTAACGGATAATCTATCTTTAAGTATTGGTAATCATCAAATTTTAGCTGGTTTTTCGTTTGATAGATTATACTTTAAGAACTCTTATTTGAGATATGCTCAAAGTTACTATCGTTATGCCTCAATGGCTGATTTTATGAGTAATGCAAAACCATCTGCATTTGGATTAACATATGGATACTCTGGAAACGATGCTCCAGGGTCTGAGCTAACATTTGGAATCGGAGCAGGTTATATACAAGATGACTTTCAGGTGAACTCTAAACTTAAAATTTCAGGTGGAGTGCGTGTTGAAAAACCTTTCTATTTTAATGATCTAAAAGGGAATAATGCCATTGCAGCATTAGATTTTAATGGCGAAAAAGTAGATGTTTCTAAATGGCCAGAGGCTAAAATCACTTTATCGCCACGAATAGGATTTAATTTAGATGTTTTGGGGAACCAATCATTGGTTGTTCGTGGTGGAACAGGATTTTTTACTGGGCTTCTTCCATTTGTTTGGTACACCAATCAACCATCAAATTCAGGGGTAATACAAAATCAAGTTGAATATTCGGGACTTAGTGTACCGGCGAGCCTTCGATTTGAACCAAATTATAAAGATCAAATAGCTGCATTCCCTGTTAATTTTCCAAGTGAACCTAATGTTACCGTTCCAGGAACAATTAACATTGTGGATCCTGATTTTAAACTGCCTAAAATTTGGAGATCAAGTTTAGGTGTTGATTATGATTTACCAGCCAATTTGATGTTTACGCTTGAAGGAATGTATTCAAAAGATATAAATGCAGTTGTTCAAAGGAATATTAATGAAGTTTCGCCAGCGAACCAATTTAATGGGCCTGATGACAGACCAACTTGGAGGAATTTATCTACTGGTGTGGCAACAAATAAAGTACACTCTAATGTTTCAAATGCCATGGTTTTAGACAATACAGATGAAGGATATCAATATTCTATTACAGCTCAATTGACAAAAAAAATGTCTCATGGTATAGCCGGTACTGTTGCTTATACTTATAGTGGGGCTAAAGACATGACTTCGAATCCTGGCTCTTCAGCATACTCTGCATGGTCGAGCAATACTGCTATCAATAGTTTAAATTCTCCAGGGTTGAGTTACTCTGGCTTTAATGTGCCTCATCGTGTTGTAGGTTCGTTAAGTTATAAAATTGAATATGCAAAATTTCTTGCAACCACAGTTTCATTGTTTTACAGTGGAAGTAGCGAGGGACGCATGTCATACACTTATTCGAACGATATGAATGGTGATGGTAATAGTTCTGATTTAATGTATATTCCTAAAAATGCTGATAAGCTTAATTTTGCTGATTATACTAAAAACGCAGTTACCATTACTGCGGCGGAACAACGCGCAGCGTTTTGGGAATACGTTGAAAACGATAAGTATTTGAGCTCACACAAAGGAGAATATGCCGAGCGGTTTGGAGCGCTTCGCCCTTGGTTAAATCGTTTCGACTTTAAAATAACACAAGATATAAAATCAAACATTGGAGAAAATAAAAAAGGAGTTCTTCAAGTTGGATTAGATATTTTAAATGTGGGAAACTTGCTTAATTCAAAATGGGGAGTGAGCCAAACAAATGGATTATTGAATTATGATAATGTAAGACCTTTAAGTGTTGTGACTTTAAATAAAAATGGAGATATACTTTTAATAAACCAAGAACCTGTATATGTTTTAAATGTTAGCAACGCGTCTATTGATGAATTTAAAGACAAATCTAAATTTGTTGATAATGTGAGCACCAGATCTACTTGGGGAATGATGTTAAGTGTTCGTTATATTTTTTAAAACCCTAGTACCCAATAAAATAAAACAGGGAGCCTTGCTCCCTGTTTTATTTTAAATAAATCTCATCGATTCATTGAGAACAAATCCTCTCAGCATTTCATCTATACTCATTCGTTTTTTTCCTGCAAGTTGAATTTGCAGAATACTTATGAGTCCTTTGTCAGTTGCTACATGCAAATATTTTTTCCCATCAGTAAGAATATCACCTGGTTTTAAATTCGAGTCAGTTGTTTCGATAATTAAAGAATCAAATATTTTTACTGTTATTGGATTTTCCATCGAGGGAGCAGCTAACTCGGCAAAAGCAGTGGGGTAGGGCGATAATCCTCGAATGTGATTGTGTACTTCGGCAGCCGATAAGAACCAGTTTGTTTTACAATCGTCCTTAAATATTTTGGGTGCATGTTTTAATAAGTCTGTATTTGAGATGAGTTGGTTTTGGGAGATCGCCTGAATGCGATTGGCCTGAATGTCATAAACAGTTTTTAAAACTAGATTGGCTCCAATTGTCATTAATTTATCGTGAATAACACCAGCATTGTCATTCTCCCCAATTGGGCAGTGTTCCTGATAAATAATGCTCCCAGTATCAATTTCGTGTTGTATAAAAAAGGTGGTTACGCCAGTCTCTTTTTCGCCATTCATAATAGCACGGTTAATTGGTGCTGCTCCACGATATTGAGGTAATAAACTACCATGAAGGTTAAAGGTTCCAAGTGGTGGCATACTCCATACCACTTCGGGGAGCATTCTAAAAGCAACAACAATTTGTAAATCGGCTTTGTAGGATTGTAGTTCTAATAAAAAATCAGGTGATTTTAAATTAAGTGGTTGTAAAACAGGAATGTTATGAGATAGAGCAAATGCTTTAACTGCCGAAATTTGAAGCTTTTGTCCTCTTCCCGAAGGTTTATCACCTGCTGTTATTACGGCTACAACATTTTGATTGTTTTCAATAAGTATTTTAAGGCTTTCGACCGCAAATTCGGGCGTCCCCATGAATATTATTCGAAAATTCGATGGCATAATTTCAGATTATTTTGAGTTAGGTGTAATAAGGTTATTCTTTAATTGATGTATTTCCTTTGGTATGCGGTGGAAAATAGGGACAGTGCCTACATCCATTTCCACAACAATAACCTCTATTTGTAAGATAATGGGATGTCATTACTCGATAACCTTTTGGGTCGAGATAAAAATCTTTATTCTCTTCTAATTCTGGGAATAATGGTGATGACGATGTGAAATCCATTTTTTTTCAAAGATAGGAATCATCAGTCATGAAATAAAATCATTTATCGATCAAATGGGTGTTAAAATCGAAGTGCGATTACTTATTAGCAAAATGTTTCATAAACTGTACTCTTAGATAACCGGCAGGGTTGTTTGCTGCTGATTGCGAAAGAATTCCTCTGAAATCGTTAAGTGTTTTATAATTTTTGTTGTCCATGTATGATTCAAGTTCATTTAACATGGTTCGAATGTGCGAAATTCCATTCTTATAAAGAGTTGTAGCAACTTGAACTGTTTTAGCACCTGCTAAAATCATTTTAATCATGGTTTGAGCATCATGAACTCCTGTTGAAGCCGAAATATCACATTTCACCCTGCTTGATGTTAAGCCTATCCAATGTAAAGGCATAACATATTCGGTAGGTTCACTAAATATATGCGATGAAATAACTTCAAGGTTATCAATATCAATATCAGGGGAGTAAAAGCGATTAAACAAAACCATTCCATCAATTCCTGTATTAGATAAGTTCTGAATCATTCCTCCAAGATTTGAGAAGTAATGACTAATTTTTATTGAAATGGGTATTGATACTTCCTTTTGAACGTTTTTAATTATTTCGTAATATGTTTTTTCATTGTCGAGCCCAGTATTATCAATGTTTGATGGTAACACAAAAATGTTTAATTCCAATGCATCGGCACCTGCATCTTGAAGCGAACGAGCAAAATAGGTCCAATTGTAAGGCGAAATGCAGTTGATACTGGCAATAACTGGGATTTCTAAAAATCGTTTGCAGTCGGAGATGAGTTTTAAGTAGGAGGTTAATGTATCTTCGAGGTTGTAATTCTCATAAAACTCCATCGTTTCAGGATAGAGGTGATTTTCGGCATGCATTTTATGCATGTCTTTTTCCAGCTCTACAATAATTTCTTCTTCAAAAAGCGATTTTAAAACAACAGCACCTGCACCTTGTTTTTCAAGTTCTTTAATATCGTTAAACGTAGATGTTAATCCACTGCTGGAGGCAATTATTGGACTTTTTAGTTTTAATCCTAAGTAGGTAGTTGAGATATCGGCCATGTCGCAATTTTTAATTTCTCTGCTAATAGTAATTCATATTAAAGAAAGCAACTTTCAAAAGAATACTATCTTTAGCAATTTTGAAAGAGAATATATATCTTTAAAAGTATATTATTCGATAAGATAAAAAAATGCCTTTTATTAGGTTTTTAATAACCTTTGATGAATTAAAACTAAAGGAAGATGGAGGTAATCCCTGTATTTTACCAGCATAAAATGTTATGGGAACGATTATGTCTGATATCTGGGATGTTCACGACCGCATTGTGAACCACCTCCATCTCTTCCGTAATAACATCCATTAATACGAAAAGTTTTTGTTTCGTATTAATTAGTTGGATTTAATAGTAATGCTATTTTATTATGGTATCATAAATAAAAAGCCACCTGATTGGGTGGCTTTAATTTATGCTATTTTGCAAGTTTATTTTTTAAAAGAAAAGAAATTCAAATTATGCCCCATTCTTTCATGTTTTGTTTTCATATATTGTTCATTATGAATATTGGGGTCTACTTCGAGTTGTACATTTTCGGTTATTGTTAAACCATATCCTTCGAGTCCAATGCGTTTTACCGGGTTATTTGTCATTAGTTTCATGTTGCATACCCCTAATTCTCGGAGTATTTGAGCCCCAACGCCATAGTCGCGCTCATCGGCGTTAAATCCTAGTTCTTCATTAGCCTGAATCGTATCAAGGCCCTCTTCTTGTAGTTTATAGGCAGCAATTTTATTCATTAAACCAATTCCTCGTCCTTCCTGGTTCATGTAAACAAGAACTCCCTTGCCTTCTTTTTCAATGGTTTCCATTGCTTTGTGCAATTGTTCTCCACATTCGCATCTAAGAGATCCAAAAATATCACCGGTAGCGCATGACGAGTGAACCCTTACCAATACCGATTCTTCAGGTTCCCATGATCCTTTAATAAGAGCAATATGTTCTAAACCATTCGACTTTTGCTTAAATGGAATTAATCGAAAGTTTCCATGTTTAGTGGGTAAAGCTACTTCAACCCCTTTGATTATAAGACTTTCATTCTTTAATCGGTAGGCAATTAAGTCTTTAATGGTGATAATTTTAAGATCGAACTTTCTTGCAATAACCATTAGTTCGGGCAAACGAGCCATGGTGCCATCTTCGTTCATAATTTCAATTAAAACGCCTGCTGGATATAATCCGGCTAATACAGCTAAGTCAACTGCTGCTTCGGTGTGCCCAGTGCGACGTAAAACGCCTTTGTCTTTTGATTTGAGAGGGAAAATATGGCCTGGGCGACCCAGTTCATCAGGCTTGGTGTTTTTATTGCAAATTGCCTGAATTGTTTTGGCACGATCGGTGGCACTTATTCCTGTTGTACATCCATATCCGATTAAATCTACCGAAACAGTGAAAGGAGTTGCATGTGATGAAGTATTGGTTCCTACCATCATTTCAAGTTCCAATTCATCACAACGCTTTTCGGTTATTGGTACACAAATTAATCCTCGTCCATATGTAGCCATAAAATTAACCTTCTCAGGAGTAATTAATTGTGCTGCAGCCACAAAGTCGCCTTCGTTTTCACGATCCTCATCATCAATTACAATAATTAGTTCACCTTTTTTTATGGATTCAATGGCTTCGGCTATTGTATTGAGCTTTATATTTTCCTCTGACATTTTGCTTTGTAAATTATTAAATAAGGGTACAAAAATAATCAATTCTACGCCTAATCAAACTGATGAATTGCATCTCTTATTAATTTATTGATAAGAGATGTATAAAATGAAAATTGCTTATTTTTTCTTTTCTTTTTTAAAAGGTTTTAATAAGTTTTGAAAAAAGATAACATAAGCATCTGAATTTAATAGTGCCGAGTCGGTAGCTGATTTATAGGTCAGGAATATTCCAAGAGGTAATAAAATAAAGGAGGATAACCACATGCCCTGATAAGTATCCCATATACCTTCTCTCGCCAGTTTTGTTCCAAAAGTGTCAATAATGTAGTAAAACACAAAAAATAATACAGAGATAACTACCGGCATACCCAAGCCACCTTTTCGAATAATTGCCCCCAAAGGGGCTCCAATAAAAAAGAAGATAAAACAAGCAAACGGTAAAGTGAATTTGCGATGCTTCTCCATATCGTGTTTTCTTATTTTTTCTTCTTGTTGGTCAATGAAACGATACTGATCTTCAATACTTTGCTTAACTCTGCGAGCACTTCCTAAAGCACTTTCGTATGTTAGAATTTTTTGGTCGAAAGAAAAATGGGAAAACAAGCTATCAGTATTTACAACAGGGGATGTCTCGATTATTTTTAGTGTTGGATCTTCTTGTTGATAGGCGAAACTGATTTGATTATAATAATAGTTGCTTACTCGTTGTGTGAGTTCAGTGACCATTTGTATTCGGATATCTATGAGCGAATCTTCATCATGTTTCAGCTGAGTTAGATTTTTCATCCGATCATTTGTTTTAAACAATCCTTCATCCGATCTCGAGAAATCAAAACCTTGAAGGTCAATAAGTGCAATTTGAGTTCCAAATTGATCGGTTCGGAAAAGTTGTAAGTCTCTTTCGGATAGTCTGCGTCTTTCATTCGAAACCTTTTCGTCATAACGCAATCCATCATGCAGAGTAAGAATCATGTACTTTTTGTCATCTGAAATTTGAAGCTTTCCTGAATCAGCCAAAGTAACATTTCCATTTTTTATCAACCTATCTCGCTGATCGTAAATCATAATATTCTTCAACAGGTTGGTTTCTCGTTCTTTACTTTCTATTTTAATGCTAATGTCGGTAATGCCATCGTAAAAAACTTTTTCTTTAATATCTAATTCAGGGCGGGCTTGTTTTACCGAATACAGCAACGTATAAAGTTTTAAATTAGCAACAGGGAGGAGATTATTAGAAAATTTGAAAGCAGCTCCAGATATAATTACAATAAGAATGATAAGGGGAGCCATTATTTTGGGAAGTGATATTCCAGCTGATTTAATGGCTGTTAATTCGTAGTTTTCACCTAAGTTGCCAAAAGTCATTAATGAAGCGAGTAAAATAGCCAACGGTAATGCCATTGGAACAACTTGTAGGGAAGCGTAAAATAATAGCTCAGCCATAACATACCATTCCAAGCCTTTGCCTACCATGTCATCAACATATTTCCATAGGAATTGCATCACTAAAATAAAGAGTGATATAAGGAATGTCATGATCAGTGGCCCAATAAAGCTTTTTACGATAAAAATGTGTAATTTCTTCACTCGTTGCTGTTGGTTAAATGTTAAACTCCAATACCAATATGAATACTACTTTTGTTAGGCATAAAAAATCCGGTTATAATGTTAACCGGATGCAAAATTAATGATAATAGTTTGTTTGAGCTATTTAGTGAGAACCTAATCCGTGTTTTAATACATCTATTTGTTGATTCCACAATTCAATGGCATCCACTTTTTCATCAGGTTCCGAAAAATCGGTAACTACTAAGGCGGTTTCCCCCGTTAGTTCGTCAACATTAATTTTAAACTCAAAAAAAGTATCCTCTTCTTCATCAAGCCATCGAAATCGAGCTAGCTTATTTTCTTTTTTTGCAATTTGTTCGGCTTCTTGGCTACTACCCTTCCAAATAAATGTAATTGTTTTCCCCACTAAGTTCACATCATCAGCAAACCACTCCGATAGCCCACTAGGGGTGCTTAATCTGTTATATAAAATGGCTGGAGATGTATTGATAATGTATTCGATTTCAAATTTTTCTTTTCCTACTGGCATTAGTCAATGTCATTCGTTTATTTATAAGCTCACAATATAGCAGTTTATTTTTAAAAATGAAATGTATCTACTTTTCACTTACTTTTTTTAGGGATTGTATATTTATCTCATTATCAGAGCATGGGGCCGATAAAGCAAAAAAAAATAAAAAAAGATGCATTTTTTTTATTTAAAATTAGATAATTCGCATACATTTGCAACCGCAAAAAAGTCATGGCGAGGTAGCTCAGCTGGTTAGAGCGCATGATTCATAATCATGAGGTCGGCGGTTCAAGCCCGCCTCTCGCTACTGAAAAAGGGTTTCTGGAATTTATTTCGGAAATCCTTTTTTTATTTAATTAATCCAAACCTTTTACGTTGTTTTCTCCGTATAATTTGATAATTTTATATGATAAACTAATAATTGACAGAATATGTCGCAACCTTTACCTCACGATAATCCTAAAAAAAGTAATGGTGATTCACAAAATCCAAGAGTTACGATATTAGTCGCCGAAGATGATTTTGTTAATTTGATGTTAATTGAAGAGTTTTTGAATGAAACGAATGTAGAAATTATTCACGCTGAAAATGGTCAGATTGCAGTTGATTTTTGTATGCAAAATCCATCCATCTCGTTGATATTAATGGATATTAACATGCCAATTATGGATGGCTTCTCATCTGCGAGAAAAATTCGATCGTTTAATAAGAACATACCCATTATTGCCCAAACGGCCTATTATAAAGAAAGTGATCAGCCTCTAGGTATTTTTTCTGATTTTAATGAGTTTTTAAGTAAACCTATTGAGAAAAAGACATTGTTCGAAAAGATGACTAAATTCATTTCATTATCCAGTATATAAGTTTTACTTTTTTATTGAGTAGCAGCAATTATTCCATTTAATTATCTCCGTGGGTTTTTAATCTTTTCTCTATATTTGCCATTGATGAAAAGATTAATAGTAACAGGATATATTTGTCTGCTTAGCTCCATTGTTTTGTTTGGTCAGGATAATTATCGTCCCGATGGAACAGATGTTAAAAGTACTCAGCCAGTAATTGAGAAAAAAATTAGTACGTTGAAGTTGTCCCATGATTATATAAAACTTGACTCCATACGCCCTGATACCCTTTTGGATGGATTTCAACAGCGCAACCCTATTTATCGAAAATCGCCTTTTCAAATATACTTAGGCAATATGGGTTTGGCGGCTCAATCTCAATCATTAATGGATAAGTATGTATCAGATGATTTTGTTTTTGGGCGCAATTTTTCAGATTTCATAGAACAACCCAATCAGTTTTTATATTACAATACAACAGTTCCTTATACAAATTTAACTTATCATTCAGGAGCTCCCAAACGGAGGTCTGAGGAGTTTTTATATGTTTTGTTTACGCAAAATGTAAATAAAAAGCTCAATTTTGGAATTGATTATAAGCTCTATTCATCTATTGGACGTTACAATGCTCAACGGAGTGATATAGCTTTGTTTCGCTTTTTTAGCAGCTATCAAGGAGATAACTATAGCCTTCAATCATCTATTGCCATAAATAAAATCGATCAATACGAAAATGGAGGTATTAAGGATATTCAGAGCATTTTAAATCCATCCAAATCGGCTCTTGATAACCCTGAAAACATTGATGTTAATTTTACGAAAGCTAAAAACAACATTAAAAACGTTCAGTTTTTCCTCAATCAATCTTTGGGTATCGGTCATTTATCAACAGATGATTCTACTGCATCAAGTAGTTCAGGAGCAATAGGTACCGCATTTCATCAGCTTCATATTCAAAGCAGCAAACGAGTTTACAGTATTTCCGATTTAGCCGAGCAGCTATCAGCTCAAACCGATACTGTTTATGCGAATTATTACATTGATAAGACAAGTACTAATGACTCAGCGCGTTTAACTACTATTAAAAGCACGTTTCAGTTAATGTTAAACGAAGAGGCAAATAAGTGGTTAAAGTTTGGATTGCGAGCTTACATCGAGAATGAAGTGTTGTTATATCGTACGCCAATCAACTCAGCAAGTAGCGACATTACATTAAGTCCATTATATAGGCATAACAATACTACATTTGTTACAAGTTTAGTTGGAGGAGAGATTTTTAAAAATGCAGGTGAATTTCTGACATACAGAGCTGGACTAAAGCTCTATTTTCAAGGTTATCGGGTTGGTGATTCTGAATTAACCGGAGCATTAAATTCTGTATTTCGAGTTTCAAAAGATACAGCTTCTGTATTTGCCTATGGCGGAGTATACCTTCAACAACCTACCTTTTGGTCTAATAATTATTTTTCAAATCATATTCAATGGGAGAATAAGTTTAATAAACAAAAAGCCTTAAAAGTAGGAGGGGGCTTTACAATACCAACCAAACGATTTGAATTAAAAGGTGAGTTACAATTAATTAATGATGCTTTTTATTGGAACACTCAAGCTTTGCCCGATCAAGCTATCGGAGTTTTGAATGTGTTTGAATTGCAAATGAAAGAGCATTTTAAATGGGGTGGTTTAAATAGTATTCATCAAATTGCCTATCAAGAAACCAGTGATAATGATATTATGCCATTGCCCCAATTGGCTTATTATACTTCAAATTATTTCGAGCATGTGGCTTTTAAAGTGCTTCAATTTCAAATAGGCTTTGATACTCGAATTCATTCAAAATATTATGCCCCTGCTTATTTTGCTCCAACGGCTCAGTTTGTTGCACAAAATTCATATTTGGTTGGCGAATACCCATATATTGATGTGTTTATTAACCTTCATTTAAAACGAGCTCGTTTAGGGTTTAAAATGGAAAATATCAATAAAGGATGGCCTAATAGTAATTACTTCATTGTGCCAGGTTATCCAGCGAACTCCCGTGGTTTTAAATTCGATCTTTCTTGGAATTTCTATAATTAAGCCCAAATTTGATCTGTTTCGAAGGTCATTCGCATACATTGGTCAAGTATAAGTGCTTGTTTTAATGTGTGTTGTGATTTTTTAACACTTTCGTTAAAGTTTTTTCGTAAATTTGCGCTTTCAATTAAGTTGATAAAGATGGGAAATTCATACATTCGAATTAGCATTTATTTGGGGTTGATTTTATGGTTTGCATCTTGTGGATTAATAGATGATAAATCGAAAAAATCAATTAAAGCTACAGATAAAAGCTTTGATATGGCTGAAATTAGGAAGCAGGGAAAGCTGAGGGTTTCGATTGATTACAATTCAACTAACTACTTTGTTTACAAAGGAAAACCTATGGGGTATCAGTTAGAGTTACTTCAAGAGTTATGTAATCATTTAGGAGTTAAACTAGATGTTACCGTTTCAAATGATGTTGAGAAAAACTTTAAAGAGTTAAACTCTTGCAATGTTGATTTAATAGCATCTAACTTAGCAATTACGAACGAGCGCAGTGCCGATGTCTCTTTTACCGAACCTCACTGTTATACTAGGCAGGTATTAGTTCAACGAAAGTCAAACTCAAGAGTTTTATCTGAGCTGACAAGTCATTTTTCGCCTTTAATTCGAAATCAGTTAGAGCTAGCTAATAAATCAATATATGTTCAAAAAGGTTCTGCTTTTTACTATCGGTTAAAAAATTTAGCTAACGAAATTGGGGACTCCATAAATGTGATTGAGATTCCAGATTACGAATCAGAACAACTAATTGGTTTGGTCGCTGCAGGTGAAATAGATTATACAGTTTGTGATGAGAATGTTGCTCGTATTAATGCTTATTTTTATGATAACATTGATTTTGAAACAGCTATCAGTTTTCCTCAAAAAATTGGTTGGGCTGTACGACCTAATTCCCCTCATTTATTAGAAGAGGTAAATATTTGGTTAAAAGGTTTTAAGAAAAGCTCGAAGTATGAGCGTATCTACCAAAAATATTTTTTAAATCCACGATCGGTTCATTTAGTTGATGCGGGATTTAATTCATTAAAAGGTGGCGATGTTTCTATTTTTGATCCTCTAATTAAGTCCGAAAGTGCCTCTTTTAAATGGGATTGGCGTTTAATTGCGTCTCTTATTTATCAGGAATCACGATTCTCACCCACTGCCGAGAGCTGGGCTGGAGCCAAAGGTTTAATGCAGCTTATGCCCGAAACAGCTGAGGTTTTTGGGGTGCATGATGTTAATTCGCCTGAGGAAAATATTCGTGGCGGAATAAAACTTTTGAAATGGCTTGATGAACGCATGGCCATTCGAATTGAAGACCCTACTGAACGTATTAAATTTGTGTTAGCATCTTATAATGTGGGTATTGGACACGTGTTAGATGCGATGCAATTAGCTACAAAAAATGGTAAAAATCCTAAGATTTGGGACGATAATGTTGATTTTTACCTACTTAATAAATCAAAACCTGAGTATTTTAACGATCCAGTTGTTAAATTCGGTTATTGTCGAGGACAAGAACCTTATCAGTATGTAAAAGAAATTATTGAAAGATACGAGCATTATAAAAATGTTATGAGGCAATAATATTCTTCATAACTTGCTTAAACTCACTTAACATCATGGCTGTTGCGCCCCAAACGCAATGGCCATTTAGTTTATAATAGGGTGCATAAATAGGTTGGGTCCCTGTTTCACGTTTAAACCAATGAGTGTGTTTGCTCGAAAGCCACTTTGTTAATGAAACCTCTAGAATAAATTCAACTTCTCTTTTATCTGGATAAAAAAAAGGAGTTTCGTTTAATTGTCCAATATGAGGATATACCATGTAATTACTACGGGCAATATACATTTTTGATAAAGCACCTAACCATTCAATTGGTAGCTGAACACCTAGTTCTTCCCTTGTTTCCCTTAAAGCGGTATGCCAGGGCGATGCATCTTCTTGTTCCCATTTGCCTCCTGGGAAACTGATTTGCCCACCATGCGGCCCTTGGTAATCGGGACGTTTAATTAATGGAAACCACCACTGATTCTCTTTTTTGTATAGTAATATTAATACGCTACTATTACGGGGTGTACTTAATGAATAATCGTTAGATAGGTTATGTTTTAAAGGCGCCATAAGCTGATGAGCAGTTGTTCCAGGTAAGGAATCAGATAGGGCTACTTTTAGCAATTCGGGTAAAGCGTGGGGTATTGAAATCATTTGCTTTTTTTCACAAAATAGTCACATTTTGAGAAATAAAAAAGACATCATTAACTTATTTTTTGAAGGCTTTTGTGTGCTGTTGACCATGTAATTATTTGGAAGAGTGTGTTTTATTATTGTCAATTTGGGAATTGAAAAATATGCTTTGTAAAGAATCCAATACATCTGTTTTTATTGATGCAGCATCCAGAATTGAGTGAAATAGAAAAGAGCTGTTGATGTTCATCTCTCTATTAACGATGAGTGCATTTGCTTTTTTAGGGTTTAATTGTTTTTATTTATCCGACATTCAAATAAAGCTTGCGGCATTGTGTAATGTTTCGTGCTCAATAGCATGCAGCCATTGGTTGTTTTCGCCAAGCAGTTCGCCATGATCGGATATATATATTAAGATGCAGTTTTCATGTTTAACTAGGTTGATGATGCTTGATACAAAAAAATCCATATATAAAATTGTGTTATCGTAGGAATTAATGATTTCCTCCTTGATGTTGTGATTTATGGATCGAGATTTGGTAATTGGAAGGTATTTTTTAAGATTTTCTGGGTATCTATAGTTGCAGTACCAGTGCGATCCTATAGTGTGTAAGATTAAAAGTTTATTATTATTCGACGGTTTAATGGATTCATTAAAGACAGAAAGTATATTCTGATCTGTCCATAGTTTATCCGAATATTCATCGCTATTTAAACTGGTTAACATAAGGTTTTGGGCTGACTTAGCAATAGCGTAATAGCTGTATTCAGGATTTTGATTGGCGAACCAATAGGTGTCAAAGTTACATCGATTAAAAATATCAATGATCGATTTTTCGGAATAGGCTCTTTGTGGGTTTGCAGAGTCTGCTCTTGTGAGAATTTGGGGGATTGAAATACCTGTATACGTGTAAAGTGATTTGTTTTTTGGTAATGGAATTGCTCCTAAATTTGCAAGGTTTGGCGTTGTGTTTCGAAAGTAACCGTTGATGCCCAAATGATCATTTCTAACAGACTCTCCTAAAACCAGAACGATAATCAATGAGTCACTTTTATTTGCCCTGGCATCTATTCCGATATCTAATCTATCTTGTTTTCTGGCAGCATTTATTTTAGAATATTCCTTAAAAGCTGGGATTACTGAAAATGGCACACGTCTTTCAATTGTATTGCTTCTTTTACGATTAATATACCATCCCTGCGAGATTAACAATATGGCCAATAGAAAATGAAAGATGTATCCAGTTTTAAATGGTTTAATTCTTTTTAATCGTATGTAATATATGTATGAAATAAGGGATAAAAACAGAAGAAAAAATAGTACCATACTTAGCGTTATGTACTCTTTTGTGACATTCCATTCGGTATTTTGCATGACATCAATAATGCCTGATGAGATAGGGATGTTGGGAATATAGAGGCTCCATGAGGTTATTGATGCAATTAAAAGAATGGGGCCAAAAGCAAGGATGAATAAATAGCGATTGATACTTACGAAATACAATACGCCTAAAAATGTGCTAATTACGAAAATAGCATGTACCGTGAAATTTAGTGTGTCCACAATGTTTTTCAGTGGCAACCTTATGTAATTTGCCAATCCAATAGCAACGCTTATAATCAAAAGGATGATTAAGAATATTAAACTATTTTGATCGAATATTTTCTTCATATTAAGGCAAAAAAATCAAAATTTTAGTTTTAGGGGGATGGGATGAAAAATTAAAAATGGAAGTTTTTTTGACACATACCTTGATATGGGAAGCAGAATTGCTATGGCTAATGCTGTATATGATATTGCGAATGTTATTGATTCTGTGATTGGTAGTTTTAAAAAATAAACCTGAATTATCTTGAATAGCGTGTAGGCTCTTAGATGAGATACATAAATAAATAAAGTGTGCTCTCCAATGCTTTTTAAAATAGAAATGTTTATTAATAATCTTGATATTAGCAAAATTGCAGTTACACCGCAAATTCCAGATGTTATGTACAGAATTGGGTGGTTGAAAAATCCTTGATAAGTAGATACTTGGCCATTATAATATGATGTTGTGAAAAAGAATATGATCGTCGGAAGGAGTATGATATAATGTGCCATCTGAAGGTTATTCTTGCAGAAAAAATTTTAACCATGAAGCCAATGTGGTAAAAAAGTAGCATGGCTAAAGATATGTTTAAGCTCCATGTTAAATAAGAAACAGATTTTCCACTGATGAAGAATCCTGTAAAGGAAAGGATAAGTATAATGACTGAAGCATATTTATTTCCATATTTTAATCCTAAATAGTGTATTGTTTCTGTCAAAAATAAGCAGGGTAAAAACCAAAGCATAATGCCCCATTCCATAAATTGCTTTCCTCCGGATGCGTATACAATGCCAAATAGATTATATGATACTAACCCTTCATGGGTGTCAAATAGAAACCAAAATAAAAATAAAATAGAACTCCATAAAAAGTAAGGGTACATCAATCTTTTAAATCGATTACTTATAAAGGATTTATTGGTTTTGTGTGTGTTATGATGAGATAAAAAGCCCGAAATAAAAAAAAATAGTGGCATTAAGAAACTCTCGATATAAATTTTTGTAAATCCAAATTGCACATGGACAAAAGCCACCAAAATAATGCCAATGCCTCTAGCAATATCTATATAGTCTAGTCTTTTCTCTGTTAAACTATTCATGTTTATAAAATGGAATGAGTAAAAACAGCAAAATCATTGATGATTTTATAAAGTTATAAAAGTTCATATTCTTTTTCTTCAACTGATGAAAAGAATTACATTCTGCCAGTTTTTATCTGTTTTAGCTGGATTGACTATCAAGTGCTTTCTGGTATTTTATATTTTAAGGATCGAGGTTTATTTAATCAAACCGAATAGCCTTGGCCGGAGATATTTTTGACACTATGTATGAAGGTCCAAACAGCATAAAGGTGGTTGATAAAAGTGAGCCTATGTTTATTAAAACAAGGTGAAATAATGATAATGAAATGGGAACCTTATCCAGATAATAGTTAACCGGGTCGAGTGATATAATACCAGTATATTTTTGAATTAAGCACAATCCAACTCCAATAATATTGCCCCACAACAAACCTCTTCCAATAATATATATGGCCATATATAGGAATATTTTTCTCAAGCTTTTATTGGTTGTTCCCATTGATTTTAATACTCCAATCATATTGGTGCGCTCTAATATTAGAATGAGCAGTCCCGAAATCATGTTTAATCCTGCTACAAGAAGTATGAGTATTATTATTACAGCTATGTTGGTATCTAAAATATTGAGCCAACTAAATATTTGCGGTTGAGCTTGTACTATTGTTCTTGTTCTAAGCATAATTCCGTCTGGATCGATATGCTGACTGGTAATAAATTGTATTTGTGAGGCTATCTCGTCAATGTTATCAAAATCATTAATCGTAATCTCGTAACCTGCTATCTGGGATGGTTTCCAACCGTTTAATTTTTGAATATGACGCAAGTCAACAATTGCAAAAAGCTCATCGAATTCAGGCAAACCTGAGTTAAAGATTCCGGTAACTGTGAATTTTCGTCCTCGTACTGTTTGTTGAAGAAAGTACATTGGCACATCATCACCAACGGTAAGATTTAGCATTTCAGCTGCTTTTTCCGAAATTAAAATGCTATTAGAAAGGGAATCATCTGATATTTTAAGAACATTGCCTTTGACTAAAATGTGGTTAAAGAATTGCCAATCGTAATCGCTCCCAACACCTTTTAGTACTAGCCCATGAACATTAGTTGGCGTTTTTATGATGCCTGGCTTTGAAATAAACCTTTGTACTTTAGCAACTCCGGGAATACGATTGATTTCTTGAACTATTGCACTATCATTCGATATCGGATTAACTTCATATGAAAGATTGTAGTCATAGCTCATCACTTGAATGTGCGACCCAAAGCCGATTACTTTTTGACGGATCTCTTTTTTAAACCCAATACCAACGGCAACCGAAATAATCATCACAGCTAATCCTAATGCAACACCTATGGTTGCAACCGAAATTACTGGCCCAGCAAGTTTTTTCCCTGAGACGCCTCCGGCTTTTATTCTATTGGCAATAAACAATTCGAGGTTCATATGGTAAAAATAGTAAAATCTATTGATTTGGGGAGTCAGTCTTTTGAAGGCAATAAAAAACCGGCTTTGTTAGCCGGTTTGTATGGTGAGGTGGTTAAATTGTTCTACCGGGATAAGCCTCCAACGCGTGTTTTAATGTTTCGAGCGCATTGCCTAAGTCGGTTATGTTGAGCACGTAGGCAATTCGAACTTGCTTTTTTCCTAGTTTTGGATCGCTGTAAAAACCGCTAGCTGGTGCCATCATTACGGTTTGCTTGTTATACTCAAAATCGCTTAAAATCCATTGACAAAAATTATCAGCATCATCAACAGGTAATTGAGCTAAAGTGTAGAAAGCACCTTTGGGGATTGGGCTATATACTCCTGGAATTTTGTTTAAGCCATTGATTAAAAAATCACGACGGGCAATGTACTCGGTGTAAACTTCTTTAAAATATTCGGGAGGTGTATTCAGTGAGGCTTCGGCAGCTATTTGTCCAAACGATGGAGGACTTAATCGAGCTTGCCCAAATTTAAGTGCTGATGCAATTACATCTTTGTTTTTCGAAATTAATGCTCCAATTCGAACGCCGCATTCGCTATATCTTTTTGAAACCGAATCGATTAGAATTACATTTTGCTCAATGCCTTTTAAGTGCATGGCCGAAATGTGAGTTGAACCATCGTAACAAAACTCACGGTAAACCTCGTCTGAAAATAGATATAGATTGTATTTTGCAATCAAATCCCTCAGTTTTAGCATCTCATCCATCGAATAGAGATAACCAGTGGGGTTATTCGGATTGCAAATAAGTATTCCTTTGGTTTTTGGAGTAATTACTTTTTCAAAATCTTCGATAGGAGGTAGGGAGAACCCTGTTTCAATGGTTGAGCTTATTGGTATTACTTTTACTCCAGCCATAACAGCAAACGCACTGTAGTTGGCATAAAAAGGTTCAGGAACAATTATTTCATCGCCCGAATCCATGCAGCACATAAATGCAAAAACCACTGCTTCAGATCCTCCAGTAGTAATCAATATGTCGTTATAATCAACGTCAATATTGAGCGAACGATAGGAAGCTGCCAATTTTTTTCGATAGCTTTCATTTCCCGCAGAGTGGCTATATTCAATAATCCTGAGGTTGGCATTTTTAATTGCCTCAAGTGCAACTTCCGGGGTTTTAATGTCAGGTTGACCAATGTTTAGGTGAAAAACCTTTACTCCTCTAGCCTTAGCAGCTTCTGCATAAGGAACCAGCTTACGTATGGGCGAGGATGGCATGTTGTTTCCTCGGTTCGAAATAGTTGGCATGTATGTGCTTCTTAATTAGTCGTTTTGCAACAAAAAAATGGTGGTTTTTAGTCTGATAGTTCGTTTTTGACGTTCGTTTATTGAATTAAAAACCTGATTTAACTCAGCAAAAATAGCGAATATCATAATTGGTTGAAATAGCTAAGCCAAATCATTTGTAACAAAATGTAAAGTTTATCGTCAAACAATCATATAATACGTATTTTGTATTGCTTTTTGGCATAACTCTTGTTAAAAATGGTTTTGGTAAGCCTTGAGTTTGGGTGATTAATTTAGGAATGATGATTTGCAAGAAGGCTTTTATGATTATATTCTTATTGTTCCTAAATACTAACTTTTCTGAACTATGATTTATTGGAAATTCGAAAAAGATGCTTCTTTAGGATTTGTTGTGCTTTTTTTCTCAATTCTTTTTACTTCTAATGGATTCTCACAAGTGGTGAAAGGTTCAGTTGTTGACTCGAAAGGAGGAACAATTCCATCTGCCTCAATTTTTATTAAGGAGACCAACATGGGCACCACTACCAATCAAGATGGATTATTTGAGTTTCAACTTCCAGCTGATAAAACCTATCATCTTTTCTTTCAATCGTTAGGTTTCGAGAAAAAAGAACTAACTATTATGCCTCATAAATCGGAACCTATTGTTTTAAAGGTGGTGCTCAATGAGTATCAATATCAATTAAAAGAAGTTCGTGTTATGTCGGGTGGTGAAGATCCTGCCTATCCAATTATGAGAAAGGCCATTGCTAATGCACCCAAGTTTTTAAATCAGGCCGAGAGTTACGAAGCTGAAGTATATATTAAAGGATCCTTGTTTTTCGAGAAACTTCCAAAACTTATTGCTAAAAAGATGGCGGTAAACGGTCAAAAAATGGAAGCGGGAAATATTTTTACATCAGAATCTCAATAGTCCGTTAGATTTTAAGCGGCAATTTTGCCGTATTCCAATAGTTCTTTGACAATTTTTTGATTTTTAGCAGTGTTTGGATTAATAGCAAACCTGCACATAAATCGTTCGAGCATCAATGTATTGTTGTACAA
>JBBQUP010000036.1:0-29567 GCA_038212305.1 Bacteroidales bacterium | reverse complement strand
TTGCTAGCCCTGAAGATCATTCTTAATAAATTATGGAATAATCTACTAAGATACTGATTTTCAGGGCTTTATGCAAATATTATATGGCTTGTTTTGCTGATAATCAGATATATATGATATTAAATACCGAAGTATTGTTATCTAAAATCTAACAATTTATTGCTTTTAATTGTTTACATTTTTTGCGTTCTTGCACTATTCAAAATCCAACTAAATTTTTATTGGATTCGAATGTGATTTAATAACATAATCAGCTAATTATGCTTCGAAAAGTTTTAGTTATAATAGTCCTATTGTTTATTGGGTTTGGACTTTTTTATTTTTTCTCATCGCGAAAAAAGGAACCTAAACAAAACATAAAATCGTTACATACTCGCTATGTTAAAGCCAAACCAGTGGCATACGAATCGTTAGAAGGTTTTATAAATGGTACTGGGCGCGTGGCATCTATTCAACAAATTCCTTTAATAGCAGCTGTTTCTGGCACGCTTGAGGTAGGAGATGTTCCAATAAAAGAAGGGCAAGCTTTTCGGCAATCGCAACTTTTAATTCGATTGGTTGATGATGAGTTTTTGTTTAATCATATGGCTAAAAAGAGTCGTTTCTTACAAACACTTGCCTCTGCACTTCCTGATGTGAAAATTGATTTCTCAGATGCGTATTCCAAGTGGCTTGCATTTTTCGAAGGTATAGATATAAACAAACCGTTACCCGAAATTCCTAAAATCCAATCGTCAAACGAACGAGTTTTTATCTCTTCGCGAAACATTTTAAATGATTTCTACTCCTTAAAATCGGAAGAGGTTCGACTGGAGAAATACACTATTCGTGCTCCATTTGTTGGTGCTTATAGCGAAGTATTTGTGCAGCAAGGGGCTTATGTAACGCAAGGTACTCGGTTGGGTATAATTACACGAACCGATAAATATGAAGTGGAGGTTCCAATTCCAGCGAATGAAATTCATATGGTGACAATTGGAGCAAGCGTAACTCTTAATGATAAGGCTACACAAAAAACATTTAATGGCGAAGTGAAACGAATTGCCCGTACCATTGATCCAACCACTCAATCGGTGAGTGTTTATTGCGATATTTATTCTAATACTGAGTCAGCTCTTTATGATGGCATGTATTATTCGGTTGCCATAAAAGGCAAATCAATTGATCATGTTATGGAGTTATCGCGCGAAGCATTGTACAATGGCGAGTCGGTTTATGTTATTGTCGATAATCGATTAGAATTTAAAAAAGTAAATGTGATTAAAATTAATCGTGAATCGGTTTATTTTAATGGGTTAGAGCCTAACGAACAGGTAATTGTTGAGCCTTTAATGAATGTATCTACTAACGCTATTTATGAAATTATTCCTTAAGTATTATGCGTCGAATTCTTGAAACGTTTGTAAAATATCCCTTTTATGCCAATTTAGTTATAGGTGTATTGCTTTTGGCGGGCATTTTTTCATATTCAAGTATGAAGAAATCATTTTTCCCTGAGCGACCTACTCGCATGATTTATGCCACTGTTGTTTACCCAGGTGCATCGCCTATTGAAATGGAAGAGGGTATTGTGGTTCGATTGGAGGAAGCAATACGCGGCATTCCAGGAATCAAGGAGATTACTTCATCTGCCTCTGAGAATTTTTGTCGTGTCGCAGTTGAAACAACAGGTAAGTTTAATATCGATGAAACCTTGCAAGAGGTGAAAAATTCTATTGATGGAATTACTACTTTACCTGTTGATGCTGAGAGACCTGTGGTTTTCAAGCAACGTTCCACCACTCCAGCTATGCGCATTGGATTATCGGGCAATGCTAATTTAATGGCATTGAAAGATATTGCTTATCGGGTTGAGGATGATTTTCTGGCATCGGGATTAATCAGTCAAATATCCATTGCTGGCTATACCAATCCCGAAATATCCATTGAAATAAGCGAAGAGAGCCTATTGCGTTATGGATTAACGCTTTCAGATGTTTCGCAAGCTGTGGCTCGAACCAATCGCGATATTACTGGTGGTGAAATCCGAAACGAAAATCACTCATTACTTATTAGAGCTCGAAATCGCTCAGTTAATCCCGATCAGATATCAAAAATTGTCATTCGGGCTAATTCAGCAGGGCAATTGTTATCCATTGGTGATGTAGCTACTGTAAAATATCAGTTTCAAGATATTCCTAAAGGAACTTGGATAAATGGGAAGCCAGGTATAAGCATCTCAATAAACAAGTTAATAACCGAAGATTTAGAAGATATATCCATTTTTGTGCGAAAGTATATCGATGAGTTTAACTTAACTCATTCGGATGTTAAGCTGCATTTAACATTCGATTATTTAGATATGCTCGAATCGCGCTTAAATCTATTGCTTCGAAATGGCGGAATGGGACTATTTTTAGTAGTAATTACATTGGCATTATTTTTAAGTTTCCGTATGTCGCTATGGGTTGCATGGGGTATTCCTGCTTCGTTTTTAGGAATGTTTGTTGTTGCAAGTTTGTATGGCATAACCATTAACATGATATCATTATTTGGAATGATACTGGTAGTTGGTATTTTGGTTGATGATGGAATTGTAATTGGTGAAAATATTTTTACTCATTTCGAGATGGGTAAATCGCCCCATAGAGCTGCAATTGATGGAACAATGGAAGTTATGCCTGCTGTGCTCACGTCGGTAGCCACTACAATTGTTGCTTTTATTCCTTTGTTACTCATCGAAGGACAGCTAGAGTTTTTATTCGAGATGGCCTTTGTGGTGATATTTACACTTGTCATTTCAATGGCCGAAGCTTTTTTTGTATTACCTGCTCACCTTGGTACGTCACATGTTTTACGTCGAAAAACCAATCATGAGAATTTTGGGAACAGAGTACGCAATCGGTTAGAGAAATATATTTCGTTTTTAAGAGATAGAAGCTATGGCAGAGTTTTAAAGTTTGTCATTAAACATCGGGTTCCGGCTATGTTTGTACCATTAGTTGTTATTCTCATTACCGTTGGTTTATTTAGAGGAGAAATTATTCAATCCACCTTTTTCCCCAATATTCCTCCTGATAGTTTTGATGTAAACGTGGCATTCACCCCTGGAGAAGGAGAAAAGCAAACCTTCGATTTTTTAAAAAAGTTTGAAGTAGCTGTTTGGCAAGTTAACACAGATCTGAAAACTGAGCGGAATGATACCTCTGATTATGTGATTTATACGTTTCTAAACATGGGAAGCTCATTCGATGGTCAGGAGTCGGGCAGTCACGCTGGAAATGTGTCGGTGAATCTACGAAACATGGAGGGGATAAATATATCAGCTTTCGAAATAGCATCGCGAGTGCGTAATAAAATTGGTAAAATACCTGAGGCAGATCGTTTTTCGGTGGCGGGTCGAAATCGTTGGGGTAAACCTGTGTCGGTTAGTTTGTTGGGTAATAATCTTTCCGAATTAAAAATTGCGCGTGATGAGTTAGTGACCGAACTTGAAAAACTGCCAGATTTAACGGAGGTGATGGACAACGATCCAGAAGGAGCGCAGGAAATTCGAATTAAGCTAAAACCTGCTGCCTATGCTTTAGGTATCGACTATTTTACACTTTTGAGTCAAATTCGTGATGGATTTTTTGGCGCTCAATCGCAACGTTTACAGCAAGGACGAGATGAAATTCGTGTTTGGGTACGTTTCCCTCGATTCGACAGAGAGCAAATAGGTCAGCTCGATCAAGTGAAAATAAAAACTAAGAATGGATCATTCCCTTTCTCTGAATTAGCTACCTATGAAATAGAACGTGGCCCAGTCATTATTCAGCACTACAATGGTAAGCGCGAGATTCGAGTTGAAGCGGATGTCGTGAATCCCGATAAGGCCATTCCTCCATTGTTGCAACTTATTGAAAATGATATTCTCCCTCCAATTTTGGCTCAACATCCTGGAGTGAGATACGAGTTTCAGGGACAGCAAAAAGTGGCTGCCGAATCAGGCCAGTCCATGGCGAAATTCTTTGTTCCGGCATTTATTATTATGGTAATTATTATCATGATTGAATTCCGGTCGTTTGGACAAGCATTAATAATTGTTTTGTTGATTCCATTGGGATACATCGGAGCTGCCTGGGGGCATTTAATTCAAAACATACCTATATCCATGTTAAGTGCATGGGGGATGGTTGCATTAACAGGAGTTATCGTTAATGATTCGGTGGTTTTCATACAAAAATTTAATCAATTGGTCGAAGAAGGCACAAAAGTAGTTGATGCTGTTTATATGGCAGGAATATCGCGGTTTAGAGCCATTGTGTTAACCACCTTAACCACAACATTTGGATTGTTTCCCATTGTGCTTGAGACCAGTCGTCAGGCACAGTTTTTAATTCCAATGGCTGTTTCATTGGCATATGGGGTTTTATTCGGTACATTTTTCATCTTGCTATTTTTGCCTTTATTGGTTTTAGCTTTAAACGATGCGCGTGTTTTGTGGGCTAAAATATGGAATAACAAAACAGCTAGTCGCGAAGAGGTTGAAAAAGGATTTATTTACGCCAAACGTAAACTCGAAGATTGATATGAGAAAACCTGTTAGAAATTATTTTGTGATTTTCAAAGTTGTGTTTAGTTTGATATTTATTAATGGGATATCTGATATACTAGGCCAAACACCTATGTCGCTAAATATGGCCATTGAAAAAACACTTCAAAACAATTATGATATTAAAATCTCTGAATACAATACTCAAATTGCAAAAGAACGCAATAATTGGGGATATGCTGGAGCTTTACCATCTATTTCAGTAGGTGCAAGTCAATCTAACATGCGAAGTTCGAATTCAAGTTTTGACCGATCAACATTAAAACCATCCATAACACTTAACTGGATGTTATTTAATGGTTTTAAAGTTCAGATAAACAAAAACAGATATGAATTATTAGAGCAGCTCACTTCCGGTAATGGTACACTTTTAGTTGAAAACACGATGCATGCTCTGATATTAGGCTATTTTAGTGCAGTATTGGAAGAGAATCGCTATAAAATACTCCAAAGTAATTTGCAATTCTCTGCCGATAGATATGCTAATGCTCAAGCGAAACAAGAATTTGGTGCCGGGCGAACCTACGATATGCTCATTGCAAAAAATGCGTGGTTAACCGATAAAGCATTAGTTCTCAATCAACAAATGGTTGTAGATGCTCGACTGCGAAATTTGTTGCTGATAATGGGAGATAAGGATAGCAATTTGCCTCAGCTAGCGGACTCGCTCATCGTTGAGTATAAGCCTTTATCATTAGGTGAATTGTCAGATCAAATGCTTTCCGAAAACACCACATTAAAGAATCAACTTTTAAACCTTCGCTTGCTCGATCGTAATGTATTACTAGAACAATCATCACGATATCCATCATTGGCTTTATCAAGTAGTGCCGACTATCAATTAGCTCCATCATCGATAAACTCCGCTGCTGTTGTGGCGCAGAACGATAATGTGTCGAATTTTTATGCCAGTTTGGTGCTAAATTACACCGTGTTCGATGGACAAAAAATAAGCACAAATATTCAAATTGCTAAAATTCAAAAAGAGATTGGATTATTAAGTTTAGAGTCGTTACAGCACGAGCTAACTAACCGGTTGGCATCGTTAATCGATTTGTATAATGTTCGCAACGAATTGGTTTTATTAGCTATTGAAAACGAGGCTGCATCGCAATTAAACTTAACAATGGCTGACGAAAAGTATCGATCAGGTGCAATTAGTAGTTTAGAATTTCGGGAAGTTCAAAAAAATTACTTGCAAGCAGCACTAAATAAGGTTCTATCGCAGTATAATTTAATCGAATCACATGTCGATTTGCTTCGATTATCAGGAGGATTACTAAATAATTTAGCACAATAAAAGAGTATTCTAAACCAAATTTTTGATTAGAATACTCTTTGCTTAAAATAATTAACTCACTTAAACCAAATTCTTATTTACAAGAACAATTACCTCCACAATCACAGGCATGCTCTGGAGATGATGATGTTTTGCATCCACAATTTCCACCGCATTTACAACTTTTACTTGCTTGATCGGTTGGATTTTGGAATATAAAAACCTCACCATTTTCGTTTACAAAGGTATTTGCCATAGCGTACAATTTTTATCAAAGTTAAGAATAAAATTGATAAAAGCATATAAAGATGCAATTATCTTTATATCAATTGAATTTTATTACTCATTGCGTGAATAACATGCTTAGGGAATAGGCTATCACAATAAGCGCGAAAGAGTTGTAACGCAGAGAACACGGAGGTTCTGTCGTAAAATAAACGTTAATATTTTATGATTAAGAACACTTTAATGTGTTGGCAATATTATTCATTGTGTGATTGAATAAATAAATAAATTTCTATAAACATTCAGATATAATTTAAGAAATAATTATATTTGCTATGAGTTTAAAATATAATTGAATTATGATTGAATATATAGAAAGACCATTGTATATAGATAGATTAAAGCCATTTATCGGAAAATCATTGATAAAGGTATTAATTGGTCAGCGAAGAGTTGGGAAAAGTTATCTTTTAATGCGATTAAGAGACCTTATTAAGAAACAGAGTCCTGAAATTCAAATAATCTATATCAATAAAGAACAACATGAATTTTCATCTATTAAAAATTCAGATGATTTATTTAAATACTTGAACGAAACTGTAATAGGGACTGGTAAAGTCGCACTGTTTATAGATGAAATACAAGACATAGAATCATTTGAAATTACTTTACGAGACCTTGTTACGCGGGGCAATTTTGATATTTATTGTACGGGAAGCAATGCTAATTTGCTTTCCAGCGAACTTGCTACCTTTTTAAGTGGCAGATACATCGAAATTAAGGTGTTTGGACTTAGCTACTCCGAATTTTTGATATTTTATAATATAGATGATTCGTTAGAAACCTTTCATAATTATTTAAAATTTGGCGGATTGCCCTATCTAATAAATCTAGAAACTGAAATTAAAATTGCTTATGAATATTTAACGAGTCTTTATAATACAATACTCCTCAAGGATGTAGTTGCTCGATTTAATGTTAGAAATGTTAAATTTTTAGAGAATCTGGTTGCTTTTTTAGCCGATAATATGGGTAGTATGGTTTCTTCCAAAAAAATTAGTGATTATTTAAAATCTCAAAAAATAAATATTTCTACCCAAGTTGTGATTGATTATCTTGGATATCTTGAATCATCATTTTTGATTTTCAAAGTAAAAAGAACAGGAATTGAAGGGAAAAAAGTTTTTGAAATAGGCGAGAAGTATTTTTTTGAAGATGTTGGCATTCGGAATGCCATTGTAGGTTATAAGGCAAGCGATATTCATAAAATTTTAGAGAATGTCGTCTATCTTCATCTGCGAATGGCAGGGTATTCGGTGACAGTTGGATTAGAAGGGGGAAAAGAGATAGATTTTATTGCACAAAAAGGAGGCGAGAAAATTTATGTGCAAGTTGCTTACATGTTAACAAATGAAGCAACAATAAATCGGGAATATGGAAATTTACTTGAAATACAAGATAATTTTCCAAAATATGTTGTTACAATGGACGAAATGTCTGATATAGCAACACATAAAGGCATTAATCGAATGCACATCAAAGATTTTTGTTTAAAAATGGTTTGAAAAATTGTGATAGATCCTCTATCCGCCTGCCAACCAACTATTTGAAAAATATTTTAGACTTTATTGATTAAAATCTTGTTTGAATAAGGCAAGTCTAAATCTAGATACTTGCCTTATATTTTTATAATTTACTTCGAACAACCCACAATCCAACCTGTAATCTCTTCATCATCAGGCTTAGTGCGTGGCGATATTGATTTGACCAAAGTGCCATTCTGATCGATAAGGAATTTCTGAAAGTTCCACGACACACTGTTATCCGAAACACCATTTAACGACTTTTCGGTAAGCCATTTATAGAGTGGATGCATATCTTTACCTTTCACTGATATTTTTTCCATCATTTGAAAAGTTACACCATAGTTCTTGGTGCAAAAGTCTTTAATTTCTGCTTCTGTACCGGGTTCTTGACCTAAAAAATTGTTGGCAGGAAATCCAATAATAACAAATCTATCGGGACCATATTTTTTATATAACGCCTCCAATTGTTCATATTGAGGCGTAAATCCACATTTACTGGCCGTGTTTACCACCATTACTTTTTTACCTTTAAGCTGCGACAAGGGAAAATCATCGCCATCTATGGTTTTAACCGTAAAATCATAGAACGAGGTTTGAGCAAATGCATTTGTCTGTGTCATGAAAAGCATAAATAATAGGATTGTGAAAAATGTTTTCATTAGGATTATTTTAGATGTATACTTTTATTTTAAGAACAACAAAAATGAATAACAGTTCATTCCAGCATAGAAATAATTAAATATCCAGGGCGAATGTTCACTCTGCATTCATTTGGATAACCAACGCATCTTTAGCATCTTTGTAGCAAATTACTAGCCGTTGGATCCTATTCAGTATAATACTCCTCAATTTAACCGAATAATCGATTCGTTGTGCCTTATCATTGACGATATGGCTCCGGGAAGTTATATTTATTCACTTTTAATGCGCGACGAATCAGTGATTTACTCTCGAGGTTCTGCATTTAATAATGATCCTGTTTTAGCTTTTGTTGCTGAGAAAAATAATTCATTGCCCAAAGATGTTTTGGTAGTTTCTCAATTTGATTGCGATGGAAAGGAGGTGCAAATAAATGGTAAGGGCAGTGTGTTAGTTTGGTCGCAGGTTGTTCCGAACGAATCATCGGTTAGGTTGGTGCAAATAATGCCATCTCATTCCATGCTCGAGATGGGATACAATCAATATACCTTAGTCTTAGGACGTCTTGCGGAACAATTGTCGGGTAAGTTAATTCGCGATCAGCATGAGCATAATTTGAGCTTTACCTTTGCCATTATGAATTCCTTGAAGTTTGGAGTAATTGCTACTGATCAACAAGGAAAAATTTTATATGCAAACGATTATGCTTGCCGTAGCTTAAATATTAGGCGCAGAGAGCTCCTTTTAATACCTATTGAGGATTTAATTCCTACCTGGTCATCGATATTTCAAATTGTTGCCTCAGGAGGTAAATTCATGAACGAAGAGGTGTTTTTATCTTTTGCTAACAATCGACAAAAATTTAGCTTAAATGTGTCGGGTATATACGAGGGAGTTGAACATTTGGTGGGGTTGGTGGTTTCGGTGCGCGAGTTAGATAATGTTTATCAAATTGTGAATAAATACACTGGAATGCAAGCTCGTTTTGTATTTGATGACATTGTTTGTAAAAGCAAAATCATGAGCAAGTTAGTTGAGTATGCCCGAACGGTATCCGATAGTCCGTCAACCATTTTAATCGAAGGGGAGAGCGGAACAGGGAAGGAGGTTTTTGCACAAAGTATTCACAATGATGGACGAAGACGCGAAGCTGGTTTTGTGGCGATAAACTGCGCTGCCATACCCGAGAATTTGATTGAGAGTGAGTTGTTTGGATATGATGATGGTGCTTTTACTGGAGCTAAAAAAGGTGGCCATCCTGGGAAATTTGAGTTGGCCAATGGAGGAACGCTTTTTTTAGATGAAATAGGCGATATGAAACCCGATATGCAAGCAAAGCTTCTACGAGTGATACAAGAGGGAGCTGTTATGCGCATTGGGGGAGTTAAAATTATTCCTGTTGATGTTCGTATTATTGCGGCAACCAATCGAAATCTAAAAAAAGAGGTAGAGGCTGGTCGATTTCGGCTCGACTTGTATTACCGTTTGAGTGTAATTCCAATAACCATACCTCCATTGCGTGAGCGTAAAAGCGATTTGCCGTCGCTTATTCGTCTGTTCTTGAATAAAAAAAGCATCAAACTGCAGAAAAGCATTCCTCAATTACGCTTTTCTGAACTTCAGCAAATGCTTGATTATTCGTGGCCTGGTAACATTCGACAGTTAGAAAATTTTATTGAGCAGTTGGTGAATTTCGATGGCAAATTCTCAGCTTCGTATTTTCAGGAGGAAACCGAGCGGAAGCAAATATTGGATGGTTCACCTGATTCGATTTTACCGTTAGCAAATATTGAGGTTGTTTCTATGGATGAAGCGGAAGCCATTCACATTCAAAAAATGATCGCTCATTGCAAAGGAAACCTTACTGCAACTGCTAGGTTGCTTAAAATTAGTCGTAATACACTTTACTTGAAATTGAAAAAGTATTCCATCTCGAATTTGAATAAGTTGTCCTAAAAACTAACAATGTCCTATTTTAGTTCGACAATCAACCTGACTTGTCCTGATTTAGGACTGTTTGCAATTCTTCTAAATCCCCATTAACGAAATGTTTCTTCAATTGCCAGTCCCTTAGTCTTTTACTGATTTTGGCACATGTGTTGTTTGTTTTTTCTCGATTTCGGATGATTAATAGTTCGATGACAACTGAAAATACAATAAAATAGTAATGGTATGGAAAATAGGGAAAATCACATCATGATTTGTTTAGGTTCATCATGCTATACTCGCGGAAATGCTGATAATCTTAAAATTATCAAGCAGTTCATTCAAACTCATCCGCTTAAATGTGAAGTTGATTTTAGAGGCCATTTATGCAAAGAGCACTGTTCAAAAGGGCCTGTTATCGAAATTAATGGGAAGCTGTTTGAGTCGGTTCTTCCTAATATGGTTGAAAAAATACTCCTATCTGAGTTGACTTCCGAAGAGTTGCCACAGGCTGAATGCTATACTTTACAAATTAATTGAGTTGCTTTTACAGGCTAATTTGCACCCATGAAAATATTACCCATTACAACCGAAACGCTTAATTGTCAGGACTGTTACAAATGTATCCGCGAATGTCCGCTTAAGGCCATTAAGGTTACCAATCATAAAGCATCGGTTATCGAATCGCGGTGTGTGTTTTGTGGGCACTGCGTGGCTAGTTGCCCCACAGGCGCCAAGCAAGTGCGATCGGATGTAGGAATTGTAAAACGATTGATTACTGACGGTAAACGTGTCTGTTTGTCGCTTGCACCAGCTGTTATGGCGGAGTTCCCCAAGGCAAGTAAGCAACAACTAATCGTCGCATTTAAACAACTGGGATTTACCGATGTGTCGGAAACGGCTCTTGGGGCGCAGGTGGTGACTACTCAATCGGTTCAGTATTTGAATGCTCGTGATTCAGGTGTCTATATATCTTCGGCTTGCCCTTCAGTGGTTGAACTCATTCGTAAGTATTATCCGCAGCATACGTTATCTATTACACCTTTTATGTCGCCCATGCTCACGCATGCTCAAATGATAAAGTCATGGTCAGGAGTTGATACTCATGTTGTTTTTGCCGGTCCTTGCGTGGCAAAAAAAACCGAATCGGATCAATACCCTAATTTGGTCGATGCATCTCTAACTTTCAAAGACATTCACGCGTGGTTGGCCGAAAAGCATATTGTCCCTCATTTACTTGATGATTGCAACGCTCAATTCTTTCCTTTCGATGCCGTCGATGGTGTGCTTTATCCTGTTGATGGAGGTATGCTTAGCAGTATTAAAAAGCAAGGAGGCGACCGTAAGATATTGTTTATGAGCTTTTCGGGCATTAAACAGGTATGCGATGTACTCGAGGGGTTGGATCAACTATCGCACGATGGGCCAATTTTTCTAGAGTTATTGGCTTGTGAAGGTGGCTGTATTAATGGGCCTGGAACTGAAAATAAAGGCGGAATTGCTTTAAAACGCTTAAAAGTGATTGATTATTTTCAGACCATTCCACACGAAAAAGTTCAGGGCAATTTTCCATCGGTTCGTATCGAGCGCGATTTCTTCTCCATACTTCCCATCGAACAGAAATTGACAAGTGAAGAGGAGATTAAAAAAGCACTGTTTAACATTGGGAAATCATCGGTAAGTGATGAGTTAAACTGTTCAGGGTGTGGGTACGACAGTTGTAGAGATTTTGCAAAAGCCACACTAACAGGATTGGCCGAACCAGCTATGTGTGTATCATTTATGCGTAAAGTAGCACATAATCAGGCAAATATATTGTTGCAGAAAATCCCATCGGGCGTTGTGGTGGTGGATGAGCTATTAAAAGTGGTTGAGATGAATTTGAGCTGTGCAAAAATGCTTGGCTCCGAAGTAGAGCTGGTTTTTGAAGCTTGTCCCGGTTTGGCTGGTGTTGATATTTCGAAACTGGGAGGGCTCGCCAATTACTTTAGCACGGCCATAAATACTGGTAAAGAGTATCGCGAGGTGGCTATTCGGGAAAACAATCAAAATTTTCAATTATCGATCTTTAACATTCAAAAGCACAAATTGGTGACGGGGATTATTCAAAATGTGAGTCAACCACAGTTTAATCGCGAGATAGTTGAGAAACGAACTCGTGATGTGATTCGAAAGAACATGGAAACGGTGCAACAAATTGCTTGTTTATTGGGAGAGAACGCTTCGTTTACCGATTCGCTCTTAACCTCAATACTTGAGGATCATCAACAATCAAAATTATCTCAATAAGACGATATGCACCAACCTTTTCACATTGAAGCTGAAACAATTCAGGGTAACCGACAAGGTGCTACCTGTTGTGGAGATGTGTGCTTATCTCGAAAATTAAAGGAAGAAAACCGTGTGGTGACAGTTCTTGCCGATGGAATGGGACAGGGCATCAAAGCCAATATTTTAGCCTCCATGACAACCTCAATGGCCATGCAGTTTGCCATGAATCATGAGCCCGCTTGGCGTACGGCTGAATTTATAATTAATACCTTACCATACAATGATGTTCGAAAAATGGCCAATTCGAGTTTTACTATCATGGACATCAACTTCGAAGGACAGGTTAAGCTAGTGGAATTTAACAATCCTCCTGCGTTACTCTTTCGTAGCGGAAATTACGATCACATTGTTCGTTCCGAGAAGTTGATAACCACTGCTAATGGGAATCATCAGGTTTTTTATTCCGAATTTAAATTGGAAAAGGAGGATCGTTTGGTGTTGATTTCCAATGGTGTTTCGTTATCGGGTTTGGGTTCGAACCATCATCCTTTAGGTTGGAATGAGGGATTGGTTGATTATGTTGAGATGGCTATTGATGCAAACGGTAGTGTCTCTGCAACTCAACTTTCGAAAAAAATAATCGATCGCGCAAAAGCAAACGATGGTGGAATGTTTAAAGACGATGCCACTTGTTGTGTTATTTATTGTCGCGAGCCTCGAAAACTTATTGTAGCCACTGGACCGCCTTATCATAAAAAGCACGATAAGTTGCTGGCCGATACCCTACAGCACTTTAAGGGCAAGCGAGTAGTTTGCGGTGGAACAACGGCTCAAATACTTTCTCGTGAGTTTAACGAACCCATTGAGGTGAGTTTGGATTTTACTGATTATCAATTGCCTCCAGCCTCAAAAATGAAAGGGATTGATTTGGTGACTGAAGGTATTTTGACATTGGGCAAAGTGTCTGGATTATTGGAAGGGAGTGATCGTTTAATGCAACAAAATTCTAATCCCGCCGAGCAGCTTTTTAAGTTGATGATGGGATGCGATGAAATCCATTTCATGGTAGGAACGCGTATTAATGAGGCGCACCACGATCCAAATTTGCCTGTGGAGCTTGAGATTCGTCGCAATGTGTTGAAAAAAATCACCCATTTACTCGAAGAAAAATATTTAAAAGATGTTGAAATACAATATTTATAGACGCTATGATTAAAAAAACTGAAGTTAAAATTTGTAGTGGCACAATGTGCTACATCATGGGTGGAGTGGGTTTACATTTATTAAAGGATCGTTTGCCTTCTCAAATAAAAGACCATGTTTCAGTTTACGGCATTCCATGTTTAAATATTTGTCAGGATGAATCGGAAAAACGACCTCCTTATGTTCAAATAAATGGTGTATTAATGGATTCTGCAACCATCGATAAAATCTTAAAACAATTAAAAATAATATATAATGATTTACTTTAATAACGCCATTCAAACCAAACGCGAGTTATTAACCCGAATCATAAAGCTTTTAAAAAACGGAGAGCTAACCGAGAAAATTGATCGCATACCCCTAATTATGCGACCCAAATCGAAACATCCTATTCGCTGTTGTGTGCATAAAGATAGGGCGGTGCTTAAATACAAAATAATGGCCATATTGGGTTTTGGTGTATCCGATGAAACCGATGAGTTAACACCTTTACGACAATATGCGCGGAAAGCATTGGAGGGGAAAGAAAAAAACAGCAATTTTTTAACTGTTGTTGATGAGGCTTGCAGCTCGTGCGTGCAAGTAAATTATACGGTAACCAATTTGTGTCAGGGTTGCGAGGCGCGTGCTTGCCAAATGAATTGCCCAAAATCATCTATTGCCATCATCAACGGTAAAGCTCAAATCGATCATCGCACGTGTGTGAACTGTGGGTTATGTCAAAAGGCATGTCCCTATCACGCCATCGCTTATTTGTCGGTGCCATGCGAAGAGTCGTGTCCCGTTAAGGCCATACAAAAAAATGATTATGGAATCGAAGTCATTGATCAGGAAAAGTGTATCGACTGTGGTAAGTGCATGATGGCTTGTCCGTTTGGTGCCATCCTCGAAAAAACTCAGGTGATAGAAGTCTTCCAAGCCATTCAATCGGGTTACGATGTGGTGGCAATGGTTGCACCTGCCTTGTTTGGTCAGTTTAGCGAATCGCCTGCAAAACTTGTTAATAGCATTAAACAATTGGGTTTCTCAAATGTGGTTGAAGTGGCTGAGGGAGCAGATATTACAACACAAAATGAAACTCGCGAATGGCAGGAGTTTGTTAATGATGGCAAGCCATTCTTGACGAGTAGTTGCTGTCCTTCCTATACTGCATTAGTCGAAAAACACATTCCTTCGCTCAAGCCTTTTGTGTCCCATACGCTTTCACCAATGATATATACTGGTCTTAACGTAAGAAAGCAAAATCCAAAATCGAAGACCGTTTTTATTAGTCCATGTCTTGCTAAAAGAAGCGAAGCGGCAAAAAGCGATGTCATTGATTATGTGCTCACCTTCGAAGAATTGGGCAGTTGGATAGCCGCTTTTGGAATTGAAATTGACAATGCAAAGGAGGATGCTTTAAATTCGACCATATCGATTGAAGGCAGAGGGTTTGCACAAAGTGGAGGCGTGGCAAATGCTTTAAAAGAATCGCTACCAGCAGGCAGTGCATTTAAACCATTGGCCATTGATGGGTTGACAAAAAAGAGTATTGGCTTATTGCGAGCATCGAGTAAAAAATCAGGATTGCATAATTTTATCGAAGTCATGTCGTGCCTAGGAGGCTGTGTTAATGGTCCTTGTTCAATTGCGCCAGTTGAACTGGTTAAACAAAACTTAGCGAAACATCTATCAGAAATAAAAAGCAACAATCGGGTTGCGATTGAATCCTAACCGTAGTTTTAATTAAGTGTTTCAATTTAACTTTTGTCGGTTTATTCTCTTTATTGATTACGGTTTTAGGTAGAGCGAAATCTTGTTTAAAAAGCTGGTTTCGCTCTTTTTATATGCCATCAATTTGTGATCAATCATTTGGTGATCTATATTTATGGTTATATTTGTCTAAAATGGAGTTTATGTTGCAAACCAAACTTAACCAATACGATAATTCGTGGTACTATCCAGGAGCTGGGGTGGTAAAACGAACAGTCTGGTTTTTTGTAAATGCGTTGTTTTTAATTAATCCATTGAATCCTTCATCGGGTTTAAAAACGTTTTGGTTACGATTATTTGGAGCTAAAATTGGCAACAGAGTGGTATTTAAACAATCTATTAACGTAAAATATCCCTGGAATTTACAAGTGGGAAACTACAGTTGGATTGGTGAAAAAGTGTGGATTGATAGTTTAGGCAAAGTTTCAATTGGTAATAATTGCTGCATTTCACAGGGAGCTCTTTTATTATGCGGGAATCACAATTATAAATGTGACACGTTCGATTTAATTGTTTCTCCAATTGTTATTGAGGATGGTGTATGGATAGGTGCGAATTCGGTTGTATGTGGAGGTGTTGTCTGTTGTTCGCATTCCGTATTATCTGCAATGAGTTTGGCATCCACTGATTTACTGTCTTTTTCTGTTTATCGAGGTAATCCTGCTGTAAAAATTCGTGATCGTGTGATACAAGAAAATAAATAGTAAGTGTGATAAAAATATCCATTATAACAGTTACCTACCAGTCGGTTAATACTTTAGGTGACACCATGACCAGTGTTTTTAGCCAAACATATCCCAACATTGAATACATTATTGTTGATGGCGGCTCTACCGATGGAACTGTTGATTTAATAAAACAACACGAATCAAAAATTGCCCGCTGGGTGAGCGAACCCGACGGTGGAATTTACGATGCAATGAACAAAGGGATTACGATGGCATCTGGAGATATCATTGGCTTTTTGCATGCCGATGATTTGCTGGCATCGCCTAATGTAATTGAGATGATTGCCAATTGCTTTAATTCACAAAGTGTGGATGCTGTTTATGGCGATTTGGAATATGTTCAAAAAGAGGATGTTACCAAGGTGGTTCGGTTTTGGAAAAGTCAACCCTTCTCAAAAAATATATTAAAGCGTGGCTGGATGCCTCCTCATCCAACTTTGTATGTCTCAAAAGCTGCTTATGGTGAAATAGGCGTTTTTAAAACGTCGTACCGAATCTCAGCCGATTACGATTTTATTCTTCGACTGTTTTTATCGCCAATGTTTACATTTGGATACATAAACAATGTGTTCGTTAAAATGAGGCTCGGCGGAACTAGTAATCGCAGCATTAAAAATATTATTCGTAAGTCGAAGGAGGATTTCCATGCCATAAATAGCAACAAGGCTGGTGGGTTACGAACATTATTGATGAAAAATATTGGTAAGTTGCACCAGTTTTTTGTGCGAGATAAAATCGGTAATTAAAAATCGGGGTTACATTTTGTAATAATTGAATCTGTTTAATCGATCTATTTGTTTGACACACGATACTTAAGTCTTGATAATCACTTCTCACATCTTGATACTCATCAAAAAATGAACTACTTAGCAACCTATTCCATATCGACTGATGAACGAACTATTTTGGAGTGGTCGTTTGCTGATAAAAACTCATCAGAGTATGCTATTTCTGATTGGGAATTTGCATTCACTTACTTAAGTAAAAACGGCTTATCGGCTATGTTTCAATCCTTAGCTCCCGAATTAATGTTATCAGCTCCACCTGTCATTCAAACAAAATTTAAGCAGGACTATTTTTCACAAATGGCTCGTAATAACCATTTTGCAAAAGTGTATAATGAAATAGTCGTTTTTTTATCTCAGCATAAAATTGAGGTTATGCCTTTAAAAGGTATTTATCTGAGTCAAACGATTTATTCTGATATTGCCTGGCGTAGCATGAGCGATATTGACATTTTAGTTAAACCGAATCTAGTAAAGGATGCATATGAATTACTGTGTCGTTTGGCAAATGTTTCAATTGATTTAGATGAGTTTAATTCAAGCGATCATCATTTCCCGTTATTCGTATATAAAGGGGTTAGCATTGAAGTCCATCAAGCCCTTTTTCCGTTAAATGTAAAATACAATTTACCAATACAAGCTATTTGGGAAAGAAGTAATTATCAGCGCGATAACAACTTGGTATATAATATGGATAAAGTATTATTGTTTATTTATTTATCGTTGCACATTTATTATACCGCAAATAGAGGAGGAGTAAGGCTGGCTTGGTTTTACGATTTAATTTTATTGGTAAATTCGGCTGACGAGGCTTTTTTTAAGAATGTAAGTAATGAGATTGAAAAGCATCATCTTAAGAAACCTTTGGCTGAGGTATTTGGCGTATTAAGCGCTATTTCAGGGTTGAAATTTAACTATTTAGAAGTTAGTACTTCGAAAAAAATAATCAAACGGTATATCGGCTTTTTTTCAAAATCTTCATCTCAAAAACTGGAATATAGCTATTCTATAGCATGGGAACGTATTTCTCAAACCAATGGAATTATCTCTAAATTACAGTTAGGTTGGTTTTATATTTTTAAAATTCCACCTCAACCAAATGCTTTTATGTATTCATGGAAATTAATTAGTCGAATATCGCATTTATTTTGGTCAACGCTAAGAATGATTGGATTAAAAATCTTACAACGGACTGGAATAAATTAAGTTAGTTAATTTTTCTCGCCATAATACTCCGAATAATAGTTGCCGTAGCGATACTCCTTTTTCTGAATATCATTAAAAATGATCCCAAGCGACGATATATTTTCGTTGATTAAATCTTGAACAGTTCGTTTTAAATGTTCTTTATGTGTATGATTGTATCGAACTAAAAACAAATGAGCATCGCTATAAACCATTAATAATCGGGCATCGGCAACCACTCCAACTGGAGGAGAATCAATAATAATTACTTCGTAATTATCTCTCAACCAGCTAAATAGTAATTCGGTTCGACTGTTTCCTATTAATTCTGATGGATTTGGAGGAATAACACCAGCTGGTATAATGGTTAAGTTGGGTTGATAATCAGAGTAACAAATGTCCTCCATTTCGCATTCAGAGATTAAATAATTTGAAATGCCTATGGAATTATTCAATTTAAATAATTCCGACAATTTCGGCTTACGTAAATCAAAACCTACCAAGGCCGTTTTTTTACCCGAAATAGCATAAGCAGAGGCAAGGTTCACCGAAAAAAATGTTTTACCATCGCCGGTATTGGTGCTGGTAACGGTAAAAACCCGACTTTCTTTAGAATTTCCTAAGAAATTTAATCGTGTTCGAATGCTTCGAAATGCTTCTGCTATATCTGAATGAGGGTTGTTAATCATGATATTTAGCCCTGCATCTTTCAATCGCGGAATCATGCCTAATAAGGGCAGTTGAGGAATTAGATTTGTTAAATCATCTTTACTGCGAATTCGCACATTAAAAACTTCTATAATAGCGATTAAAATCGAAGGAATTAATAAAGCCAGCATAATGGCTTTTGAATAATTGCCTTTTTTATCGGGTGAAATAATTCCATTGATTGATGCTTGATCCACCACTTCATTATCAGGTACATTAGAGGCTTTTGTAATTTGAGTCTCGGAATTTTTTTGAAGTAGAAAGGTGTAAATAGCATCATTTAATTTGTATGTTCTATCAATTTCGAGATACTTTTTTTCGATTTCGGGTAGTTGATTTATTTGGGTCTCAAGTGAGCTCATTTGTTTGGAATAAATGGTCTCTTCCATTTTTATATTTTCCAATATTTTATCAATTGCTAAATTGAGATTGGCTCTGGCAATGGCCGATTTCTGAATTAAGGTAGTTAAATATGGATTGTTTGAACTTGTCTCTTTTTTTAACTGATCTATTTCATTATTAAGTGTTGTTAAATCAAGAATTAATCGATTAATGGTTTGATTAATATCATCGGTAAATGCTGGTAACATGTAATCCGAACCATTGGGATCATTCGCTATTTTTTGTTGTAAACTGGTGAAATACTCCTTTTTTAGGGTTAAGATTTTTTCTTCTTTCTCAGTCTCAAAATATTGAGTCGATAGTTGTGCCGATGAAGTTTTAGGCTCTAAAAATCGGTTCTTTTTTTGAAATTCCAACAATCGGTTTTGAGCATGTTTTAAAGTGTCGCTGATAGATGCCAATTGCAATTGTATGAACTGAAGCGAGCGTCCAGCAATTTGATTTTTTTGTTCTAAATTATACTCAATCAACTCAATACCCAATTGATCCAAAAATCGCAACAATTTATTAGGATTTTCGCCAATAACAGTCATAAATAGTATTGATGAACTCTCGGAATAGTTCGAAACGCCTAGTTTGGATTGGTATTCACTTGTGAGTGATTCGGGTGATCTAAATTTGAAATAATAGGGGTTTCCAATGTTAACAATACCCTCTGTTTTAAGCTTAATGGTGAATGTTCCCGCAGGAGTTTGTATTGGTTCATTGAGTTTAAATATGTTTGAATAATTAGTATTTCCAATTCCTCCTACATAGCTTCTGTTTTTATAATTATAACTGTTTCCACCTTCGCTATTTATTGATAAACGGAAGGAATTACTCTCCAGAAATTCGATATGTATAGGAATGTTTATTAAATGATTAGTGGTTGAATCTAATGCTACTTCAAAAGGAGATGATGTATAGAGTTCGGTATTTTTAAAATTTCCTTCGGAGAAATACTCTATGTTAAAATCGAGTTTTGAAATGGTACGAAAAACAGTTTTATATGATTTAATAATGAATGTTTGATTCTCCAGATTTTTTGCATCGGCCGATAAGCCAAACCCTTCGATAAGATCCGATGATGTCATGGATCGCTTTTCGCTGGTGTTGAAAATTAATGTGGTAGATGCTTTATAAATAGGAATCGTATATCGATGATATAAAAATACTCCAACCGATGCAATTATTATTGATAAGGCATATAAATACCAGTATCTGAGTATTAATTGAATTATTCGACTTATACTTGGAAAACCATCACTTTTGTCTTCATTGATTGGAAATCCCGGTTTTGATGGGTTTATGTTCATTTATTATTTTCTTGAGATATCAAATATAATAATTTTGATTGGTTGATAGTTTTATGAACTCTATTTTCGGTTACAAAGATAATTATATGGGCAATTAACACAGGATTCTAGGTGATTAGTTTGCATAAATGGTATGTCAGGATTAAATAGTTCTTCTAGCACTGTTTTTAATTGGTCAATAAATTCTGTTTCCACCTGATCGAACGAAAGAGGTGATGCATTTGATCTTGCCCCAATTATTAGTTGATAATTCGATGATTTAAACAAACTTTTTAACCATACAACTGTAGGATAAATGGGTAAATGTGGTGGCGACGAGGCTTTTAACATGTGTGAATATAGCAGTGTTTGAAAAATAGCTTTTAATTTGCTATGTTTTTGTGGGTCAAACAAGTACGATAGTTCAGCAATCTTATTTTCGCCTTTACCCGTTTTATAATCAATTACACGTATTTGATTTTGAACTTCATCCAGTCGGTCGATTGTTCCTTGTAAGGATATACAATGATCAGATTCGAGCCTAATAGTTGTATTGACAACCGTTTCAAGTCCTTTAATAAATATGGGAGCTTGACTACAATCGTTTTCGATAAATTGCTGTGTATATTTAAATAACACATCATAAACAAGTTGGTTTTTACCTTCGTAATCTGCAAATAAGGGATCAAAAGCTTTATCTGAGAAGTGTTCAGTAAATGATTCTTTCAAAGCTTCTTCAATGCGCACTTTGTTGTTTAACAAAGATTTAAACTCCGAGTCTGATACTAATTTGTTTGTAAATGGCTTGTAAAGTTTTTCGATAGTGGTATGAAAAAGTAACCCAAAAATGCGCGCATCGGGGTCATCAATAATTTCTTCGTTTTCTTTTAACCGACAAATGTATTTGAAGTAAAAACGTAAGGTACATTCGATGTATTGACTAATGGCACTTGGACTAAGTTTTTTAATCCCCTCGGAGCCATATTGGTTTATTTGTGCAATAACATCAGGTGTTTTGGATGCTGTAAGTGATTTTTTGTGCTCGAGGGTGAGCTTTTCAATCGCTATTTCATGTCGAACAGTTCCCTTGTATTGCAAAAACAGTTGATAGAGATAGCGACTCATTTCGCCAGTTTGGAAATCTTGCCCAGATGTTAAATACAAGAGTTGAACTTTTTTAGCCCGATGTATGAGCCTGAAAAAGTAATAATAAAATATGGCATCTTGATGCTCAAGTGTTGGAAGGCCAAAGCCAATGCGTAAATTATTAGGAATAAATGAATTAGGCGGACTGTTTTTAGGAAATATTCCTTCGTTCATATGCAGGATGGCTATGGCGTCAAAGTCGATGGCTCGTGTCTCTAACACTCCCATAACCTGCAATCCATTAAGGGGTTCGCCCTTAAATGGAACTGTCACATTTTGTGCCATTCGACGAAACAATTGAAGCCATGTTTTTGGTAAAACCGATTCTTGCAGGTTATTGAGCAAGTCGCCAAGCTTAATAACTTGTTTATAGGCTGCAAAAACAAATTCCTGCTCAAAATTCGACTCATCAGTTAGTAATTGATAGCTTGATAACAGAATTTTCTCGATGTAGTTAGGAAACTGATGCCCATGAGTGATAACAGTAAACAGATGTTCGAAAAATGGAGTGGTTGTTAGTTCCGAGGCTTCTATAAATAAAGAGTTTCGTGAGATCATCCTCTCCTTAATTGATAAAGTTTCAATGGGTTCGGCTAATGATATATAAGCGTGTTGAAGCAAAGGCATCACATCGCGATGATAAAACCAACTTTTCCCAGCCGCAGTTGAGCGGGCATTTTTTTGAAGATTAAAAACAGCATCCAGCAAACTAAATACTGGTGTGCTTTTTAACGGATAGCCTAACGACACATTTATTTTGTCGTATTCAGGAGGAATGGCATGAAGAGTTGGAATTAAAAACGATTCGTTGGTTAATAAAATAGCAGTTCTATTTTTATCTGATTTATTGGAGCTGGCCTCCTCAGTCAAAAAACGAGTCACAATTCGTAGTTGCTCCGACGATCTCGAAACGCCTGTTATTGTAATTTCGGGCCATTGCTTTGTTTGAGGTAAATGCCATTGTGCAGGCGAAGGAAAATGGGTGATATTTTCATTCATAAACCACCCCGCATCTTTAAACGGTAGCTGATTTCCAGCATTAAAAACTTTGGAATTACCCATTATCCATGGTGAGTAATCCCAGTAAAACTCTGCAATACCTTTTTTTTGCAATCCATTAAACAGTTTTTGCTCAGCTGGTGTTAAGACAAAAAATCCACAAAAAATTATTTTTTTAAAGCTCAGAGAATCTATGTCAAAGCTTGTGATTGTCTCTGCAATTTGTCGGTTGATGGCTCCTGAATAAGCTAGGTTTTCAGCCTCTAGAGCTTGGTTGAATTTTGTGTAAAATGGATATAAAAGCTCCCAATTTTGAATGAACATCTTTTGTTCGTTGGATAGTTTTTCGGGTGAAAAGCTACTCCAAAATACTCTTATCGCCTCAACCTGATTAGGAGTTAGAAATGAGTAATCCGTTTCAATTTCCTTTATCGATAATAGATTGCTAAATAGTGTTTTAGGATTGGATAAGTAGTTGTCGATGTCATGAAAATCCGATAAAATCATCTCTCCCCAAGGAATAAAATCATCGAACGATTGATTTGTATTGGTCAGTTCTTTAAAAGTATGATAGAGTTTAAACAAAAGAGTTAATGAATCAACTGGAAGTATTGATGTAAATAGTTGTGCAAACTCATTAATTGTTAAAACCGATGGTGACCAAATAGGTGCATCGGTTATTTTGCCTAAATAGTGTTTAAAAAATATTCCGGACCGCCTACTAGGAAAAACAAAACAAAAGTTTGAAATTTCTGTTTTATCCCTTTGATAAATAAATTTAGCCAAGGCTTCTAAAAAGTACTCGTTATTGTTATTATTTTGCTCTTGAGGCATCGGCTTTATCAATTAATTTGTATTTTATTAGTCGTTTTTCAGACAAATGTTTGAAAAAAGTGTTACTTATTTATAAGTTCACAAGGTATAAAATCCTGTAAAATTAAAAAACGGTTACTTTTGTTTCATCAATAAATAAAGATGAGAAGGATTTGACCAGGAAATAAAAATTTATGGATCAATTTTCGTATTTAGGAAATAGCGATAGTAAAGCCATTGAGGCATTGTATAAACAATATCTCACCGATCCTGATTCGGTAGATGAGGAGTTTAAAATTTTTTTTAAAGGGTTTGATTTTGCATTGAAACATTTTGCACCATCAGTTGAAGTAGGTATGAACAAGGAGTTTAATGTAATCAATCTTATTTTTGGGTATCGGCAACGTGGGCATCTTTTTACCAAAACAAATCCTGTTCGTATTCGGCGTTCTTATTCTCCAACGTTGGATGTTGAAAACTTTGGACTATCGGCAGCCGATATGGATACTGTTTTTCATGCGGGTACCGACATAGGAATAGGGCCAGCCAAATTATCAGTTATCATTGATCATCTTCAAACTACATATTGTAAATCAATAGGGGTGGAGTATGTTTATATTCGAGTTCCAGAAGTGGTAAACTGGTTGAGGCAAAAAATGGAAAGCGTACGTAATCTTCCAAATTATGATGTAAACAAAAAGAAATGGATTTATAATCATTTACTTAGAGCATCGGGGTTTGAGATGTTTATTCATAAAAAATTTGTTGGGCAAAAGCGTTTTTCAATCGAAGGTTCCGAAGGAATTATCCCGGCATTAAAGGCTATGATTGAGAAAGGTGCTTCATTGGGTGTTAAAGAATTTGCTATTGGATTAGCTCACCGGGGACGATTAAATGTGTTAGCTAATATTTTAGGCAAACCCTACGAATATATTTTTAAAGAGTTTGAAGGCGGTGAGTACGAAAAAGGAATTTCTCTGGGCGACGTAAAATATCACCTTGGTTATGAGAACGTTGTTAAAACTTTAGATGGACAAGATATCAATCTAATTCTTGCTCCAAATCCATCTCACCTTGAGGCCGTAACGCCTGTAATTGAAGGGATTGTTCGAGCGCGTATTGACCATTCGCATGGTGGTGATTTTAATAAAATTGTTCCTATTGCAATACATGGCGATGCTGCTATAGCTGGACAAGGAGTGGTTTATGAAGTGGTGCAAATGTCGCAACTGCCTGGTTATAAAACGGGTGGAACCATTCATATTGTTATTAACAATCAAATCGGATTTACAACTAATTATATTGATGCTCGTTCAGGGACTTATTGTACTGATATAGCTAAAGTTACTCGTGCCCCAGTTTTTCATATAAATGGCGATGATGCTGAAGAATTGGCCTATGTGTTAGAATTGGCAATTGAGTTCCGACAAACATTTCATTCGGATGTATTTGTTGATATTCTCTCGTATCGAAAATATGGACACAACGAAGGGGATGAGCCTCGTTTTACTCAACCAACATTGTATAAGGCAATTGCAAATCATCCTAATCCGCGTGAGATCTATTCGAGATTGCTTGTTGAGCAGAGCATACTTACGCCAGATGAAAATCAAATGTTGATTGATAATTTCGAACAACATCTTGAAGATCAATATACTGTGTCGAAAGGATTTGAGAGCGTAGTTATTCATCCGTTTCTTAAAAAAGATTGGGAGGGATATGAATACAGCACCGATGAGGATTTTATTGCCAGTCCCGCCACAGGTGTTGATATGGATTTGATTAAAAAACTGGCTTATAAGGTAAATGAACTGCCTGCTGATAAAGAGTTTTTTAAAAAAGTACATAAAATTATTGAAGATCGTATTACCTTGTTTAATAACGGTAAAGTTGATTGGGCGATGGCAGAGTTATTAGCCTATGCATCTCTCTTGATTTCTGGAGTTCCGATACGTTTAAGCGGACAGGATTCGCAACGGGGAACTTTTGCACATCGACATGCAGCTTTTTCGGTGGAAAATATTGATGAAAAACACATCCCGTTACAACATTTAGATGAGTCTCAAGCTCCTTTTCATGTGTTTAATTCACTTTTATCGGAATATGGTGTTTTAGGATTTGAATATGGTTACGCATTAGCTACTCCCAGCGGTTTAACCATATGGGAAGCTCAGTTTGGTGATTTTTATAATGTTGCACAGGTTGTAATTGACCAATACATTAGCTCTGCCGAAGAAAAATGGGGGTTAATGAATGGGTTGGTTCTTTTACTTCCACATGGGTACGAAGGACAAGGTCCAGAGCATAGCAGTGCTCGAATTGAGCGGTTTTTGATTTTGGCAGCTAATAACAACATGCAAATTACCAATTGTACAACTCCAGCTAACTTTTTTCATTTGCTACGCCGACAGGTGAGTTGGAATTTCAGAGTTCCTTTGATTGTTTTTACTCCAAAAAGTTTATTGCGTCATCCTTTATGTCAATCATCAATTGATGAATTATCGAAAGGACGTTTTCATGAAGTTATTGACGATGATAATGTTGATGCAGAGAATGTGACGCGTGTAGTGCTGTGCAGCGGAAAAATTTATTACGATTTATTAGCGCGCAAAACAGAGTTAGATGCACGCGATGTGGCTTTGGTTCGTTTAGAGCAGTTACATCCATTTCCAACCAAATCGCTTGAAAAAGTCAACAAGCGTTATCCCAATGCATTGCTACGCTTGTGGGTACAGGAAGAACCTGAAAATATGGGTCCTTGGTTTTACGTTCGAAATAATTTGCCTCAGTGGGATTTAATTCCTATTGCGCGATTAGCTAGTGGAAGTCCCGCTACAGGATTACATAAATTGCATCAAATAGGACAGAATGAGATTGTTTACAAAGTATTTAAACCTTGTCATTGCAATTTAAAAAACAAATACTGTGCTTTGCAATGTGTCGAAGGTAAATCGCGCGAAGAGATAGTGAAACAGCACAAATATTTTATTGACACTCCACGTTTTTCTATATAATTAACTGTTTGTTATGATTGTTGAAATAAAAGTACCAACACCAGGTGAGTCAATTAATGAAGTTGAAATTGCTTCATGGGCTGTAAAAGATGGTGATATAGTATACAAAAATCAAGAACTGGCTGAAATAGAGTCCGATAAAGCAACCTTGTCGCTTGTAGCAATTGAAGGTGGACAAATAAAAATTATTGCACAGGCTGGCGAAACTGTAAAAGTGAATTCTGTAGCTTGTTCTATTGATACTTCGAAAGCTCCTAAAGGTGATGCAATACCAAAACACGATCCTTCGACGGTTGTTGATGTAAAGGCTGCCTCCTTCAGTGAAGAGGTTGACGTTAAGCCTAAAGAATCAGTACCGACTGATGATGTGCATGTAAAATTAACTCCATTGGCTCGTGAGGTCATGAAATCCGAAGGGATTAGTCTCGATGATGTACTATCGGGGTTGCATCGGATATCAGCCAGCGATGTTAAAGAGGCTTCGAAAGCACTTCACTCATTACCTGTTGAAATGAAATCAACTGCCACGAATAAAACACCAGAACGTCAAAAAATGAGTCAACTACGTAAAAAGTTGAGTCAGCGCTTGGTGGCAGTTAAAAACGAAACAGCTATGCTTACCACTTTCAACGAGGTGGATATGAGTGAGGTAATGCGACTACGAAGCCAATACAACAAAGCTTTTACCGAAAAGTATGGGGTGAAACTTGGTTTTATGTCCTTCTTTTTAAAAGCTTCGGCTTTGGCTGTGAAAAGTTTCCCAATGGTAAATGCACAAATCGATGGTGACGAAATGGTTATTTACCCTTCGGTAGATATTTCGGTAGCAGTTCAAACGCCTAAAGGACTGATGGTCCCAGTTATTCGAGGAGTCGAAAACTTATCATTGGCCGAAATTGAATTGGAATTAAAAGCACTTGCAGACAAAGCTCGAACTGGCAAATTATCACTATCAGAAATGACTGGCGGAACATTCACCATTACCAATGGAGGTGTATTTGGTTCTATGCTCTCAACTCCATTAATTAATCCACCTCAGTCGGCAATTTTAGGCATGCACAATATTATCGATCGTCCAGTGGCGAGAAATCAACAAGTAGTTATTCGTCCTATGATGTATGTGGCTTTAAGCTACGATCATCGCATTATCGACGGAAAAGATTCGGTGGGTTATTTAAAAACCATTAAGGAGATGATCGAGAATCCATTAGCCATGCTCACGCCTGGGCAAAATCCGGAAAAGGTTGTGTTGGGTTTGTAAGCTGAAAATACTATATGTAAAATCGCCCTCAAGACTATTCGTTTTGAGGCGATTTTATAAGAATCTATTTTATCGAATCCGATTAAACGATTTAACCAAAGCCTCGTCTTTAATGATTGCAATGAGTGCCAAAACAATTAAAATAGCTGATACAACCGGTATTATTAAAGGTAAATGATAAGCTACTTTGGCTTCTAAAACTTTGGCGGCAGTATAACCATAATAGTAGGCTATTCCAGTGATACCTAATGTAATAGCGATGTTTATGGAGCATAAACTGATTTGAATTTTACGCTTCTTGTATCGAAATATGGTAAATGCCGAAATGACGGTTGATAAAATTACCAGTACTCTTAATGGCATTGTAGGGTAAACCATTTCGTTGGCTAATCCTTCGCCAGTCATTTTTATTCCTGCGGCAATTAATTCGTAGTAGGCCTTATCGCTCGATAACGAGGCAAAAATCATTTTGGTTGATATGCCAGTTAAAATGGCTGCTATCAGTAAATATAAGCTTTGAATTCGTTGTAACATTATTTTAGTGGTTAGTTGTTTAAGATTTAGACGTTTAAAGTTTAGATGTTTAACTAAGTGTTTAGATGTATAACGTTTGATGTTTAGACGTTTAATGTTTAGATGTGCTTTAAGTATTGGTTTGCAAACTTAAAACCTTATTTGTTTTTATCCTAGTTTTTTGGGCTAAAGTCGATGAAATGCTAAGTGTCTGTTATAATTTGTCGCTAGGGAAGTAGTATGAGTAGGCAAATAGAATATTAACTCGTTGTTTTGTCCTGTAACCCCTAAACTATTTCTCAACCTCTCAACCTCTCAACAAATAAACCCTAAACCCTTTCATCATTCCAACAAATCGGGGCGTAATCGTTTGGTTCGTTTAAAGGCTTGCTCTTCTCGCCATTGGTCTATTTTGGCATCATGCCCTGATAGTAATATGTCGGGTACTTTCCATCCCCTAAATTCTGCAGGGCGGGTGTAAACTGGTGGTGAGAGCAAATTGTCCTGAAAAGAGTCGGTTAATGCCGATGTTTCGTCCGAAAGAACGCCCGGAATGAGTCGCACGACCGAATCAACCACCACCGCTGCGGCCAATTCTCCGCCTGTTAGCACGTAATCGCCTATGGAAATCTCAAGCGTAATAAAATGATCGCGAATACGCTGATCGATACCTTTATAATGGCCACACAATATCATTAAGTTTCCTGCAAGCGAAAGGGTATTTACGAGCCGTTGGGCAAGTCGTTCGCCATCGGGGGTCATATATATAACCTCGTTGTAGGTGCGTTCGGCTTGAAGTTTCTCAATGAGTGTAGCAATGGGTTCTATTTGCATTACCATCCCCGCACCGCCACCAAACACATAATCATCAACTCGGTTGTGTTTATTGTTTGCATAATCGCGGATGTTGTGAAAAAATATCTCCACAGCTCCCTTCTCAATGGCGCGTTTAAGTATCGACTCGCTTAAAGGGCCTTGAAACATGTCCGGAAAAAGTGTGAGTATATCGATTCTCATGGGTAATAATTTTTTTCAAAATTAAGATTAAAACTCAACACTTGGCTTTATATCATTGAGATATTAAAAAGTGGATGCTGATTTATTTGACTAAAAATTTGGACATCTTTAAATTAACGTCTTATATTACAATAGTCCGTTAGATTTTAAGCGGCAATTTTGCCGTATTCCAATAGTTCTTTGACAATTTTTTGATTTTTAGCAGTGTTTGGATTAATAGCAAACCTGCACATAAATCGTTCGAGCATCAATGTATTGTTGTACAATG
>JBBQUP010000035.1:0-29799 GCA_038212305.1 Bacteroidales bacterium | reverse complement strand
ACTGGCTGACCGACTAAATTCTTTGATGTATCTTTGCTCATGGTTGAGATTTTTTGTTCTCCAAAACAAATTTACAACCTTGGGATGAGGCTTCGGTCTTGTCCCTAAAATTTATTTATTCTTTGTCGGTCAGTAGTGATTGTTAATATACAATAGAATACATTCGTGTACTTTTCGCATTAAATATCATACATATTTTGATATTCAATACAAATTGAAAGGATGGGTTGTTTGAGGAATAAAATCCTCAAATCTCTTAACTTTAACTGTTTCCAAATTTAATTCTAAAACTTTGAGTGGATCATTTACATAAGGGTAAAAAGCAAATTGAAGTTCGATAATGCCAAATGAAAGTCTGTCGTTTAATAATCGAATTCCTGTTCCAAACCCAAAAACATGATTATTTAAGTCTATGCTCGTAGATTGAGGCTTGAAAATAGCAGAATTTAGATAGCTATAATATTCCATTTTAAAACCTAAAAATGGTCGTGGTAAGAAAAAACGGCTTTCGAGTTTTAGAATGGTTTTTTGAGTAGCTTTAATTTGCGACGAATAAAAACTGGTTAAACCATTGTGTGATTCATCAATAAAAATCGATTCATTCTCATTTCTATTGACTCCTTTTAAATAATCTACATTAAAATACAATCTCTGTCGCCAATTACCTACAAACCAAAGCGGGCTTAAATACCTAGTATTCAACAAGTAAAACCCAGAGTTCGGTTTATCGTCAGACAATTCAACTTCAGTTTTACAACCAACATATAAATACCCCAACTTTGGGATGAGCGCTCGTCCATATGATAATTCAGTTGATAAATAAGTAGATTTACGTTGAATCCCATTGATTTGACCAACCGTTACTGCTGCCAATCCGCCAAAAGGAATATCCTCGATCTCGCCCATTAAATTCAAATATTTATTCTTGTAATAGCCTCTGTGCGAATACCCTAATGTAAAAAACAATCCGTAATTCTGAGGATCAATTTCAATAGGAAGACGATTTCGGTCAAAAAAATTCTGATAGGCAACTTCTCCTATTAAGTAGATATTTTTATAAACCGACGATTCTTTATTAGACAACCAGAATGATCGACCAATCCAACTTCTCAGATATTGATAATTATAAAAAACCGAATCCGACGCCCAAGGTTTTCCTGTAATAGCTTTTGATTGCAAAGTACGATTAACAATAATGCCTCCACCAAATTTTAAGTCTGGAGAAGCAAACTGTCTGGAAACTTGAAATTCATAAGCATGGGAATTGAAAATATCCTCATAACTAAACAATCCATTCCATTGATATCCTAATAAATTTGTGAACCCGAAAGATTCACGAAATCCAAATCGGGGGTTTTGAGGCGATACTAATGCAGTTTGATGACTAAAAGACAATCCAAATCCAAACAAATTTTTCGAATAAACGCCAAGATAAGGCTCATTTCCCAATGGTTTAATTTGTGCAGCATGAGGAAATTTATCTTGAGTTACAATGATTACATCCACTTCGTTTTCGTTTACTGGAGTAACTAATATTTCAGCATGCCTTATATATCCTAAATTCCTTAATCGTCGTTCGCTCTCTTCAAGATCATAAAGTGTTAACAACTGACCTGCTTTGAGCAGGCAACTATTTTTTAATATTTTGACTGACGTATTAAACCTTAACGAGTTTCCAATATAGTCTCTAATATTAGATGGAAACAACAATGTATCACCAACAATAACTCCAAAAGGAGGCAACTGACGAAATGTGATTAGACGAATAACAGAGCCTAAGTAGGGAGATCCCATTAAATCGTTATTAGACGCATTTATTTCACCTTCTGCCCCCTCCTTTTTAACCAATAAATTAATTAGCATTTGATTCAAAAACCATTTATTGGCTTGAAGCTGCATAAAGTCGTATATTTTATTCGATGATATAACTCCATTGTTGGTTTTTAAATTAGTGATAACCTGAATAAGTGTATCGTGTTTTACAACAATTAAAGTGTCGCCTAAAAGTCTCGGGAAAACTTTTAAAGGGAACATGTAAATACATATTATAAGGAATAAAACAACTCTACGGTTTCGCATACAATGAATGGCAAGGATTGTTTTAATTAATCAAATGAAATCTGATTGATTAAATATCAAACCCAGATTATTAATGCCATCGCAGCCAATCAACTTATGACAAAATGGCTCAATTATTCTTCCCTGAGAGACATTTTGTCTTTCATTTAAATCAGGCAAACAATTTGATACTTAGATAAAACAATTTGCCAAAACTAAGAATAAAGCCTCTTAATTAAAAAACAATTGATAATGAATCTAAACAATTTTACAATAAAGTCGCAGGAAGCAATTAACAATACCTTCCGATATGCAAATGATTTACAAAACCAAGCCGTTGAGCCAGGTCATTTACTCTTATCAATGATTGACACCGACCAATCGTTAATGGATTTTTTAATTAAAAAAAACACATCTATTGATATAAAGAAGCCACTAAATGCGATTTTAAAATCTTATCCCAAAGTATCAGGAGGAGAACCCTATTTATCAAAAAATACCAATCATATATTATTACAAGCTTCTACGCTATCAAACAAAGATAAAAACGATTACATAGGATTGGATTACTTGTTTCTTGCATTTTTTAAAACAAAAGATGTTGTTACTCAAATGTTTACTGATGCAGGAATTACAGAAAACGGAATATTAAAAGGGATTGAAGAGCTCAGGAAAGGCTCTCGCACAAATACTCAATCATCTGATGATACTTTTAATGCATTAAATAAATATGCTATAAATTTGAATCATCAGGCTGAATCGGGAAAATTAGATCCCGTAATTGGTAGAGATGAAGAAATACGTAGAATTCTTCAAATTCTTTCGCGCCGCACTAAAAACAATCCCATTTTAATTGGAGAACCTGGTGTAGGGAAAACAGCCATTGCCGAAGGATTAGCCCACCGAATTATTAAAGGCGATGTGCCCGATATGCTAAAATCAAAACAAATATTTTCGCTCGATATGGGTGCGCTCATCGCTGGAGCAAAATACAAAGGAGAATTTGAAGAACGATTGAAATCGGTTGTAAAAGAAGTGATTGCTTCTGATGGGGAGATCATACTTTTTATTGACGAAATACACACTTTGGTAGGAGCAGGAAAAAGTGAAGGAGCCATGGATGCTGCGAACATTTTAAAACCCGCATTAGCGCGTGGAGAGCTACGCGCAATAGGTGCCACGACGCTAAACGAATATCAAAAATTCTTTGAAAAAGATAAAGCATTGGAACGTCGTTTCCAAATAGTTTTAGTTGATGAGCCTAGCATTGACAGTGCCATTTCAATACTAAGAGGATTAAAAGAGAGATACGAAAATCATCATAAAATCAGAATTAAAGATGAAGCTATTATCGCAGCAGTAGAGTTATCAAACCGATACATATCCGATCGTTTTTTACCCGATAAAGCCATTGACTTAATTGATGAAGCTTCAGCAAAATTACGTATCGAGATGAATTCTGTTCCTGAAGAGGTAGATGAAAAAGAACGTAAAATAATACAATTAGAAATTGAGCGTGAGGCAATTAAACGCGAAGGGAATAAAATTAGGATTAACGAACTATCGCAAACGATCGCTTTCCTTAAAGAAGAATTAACATCGTTAAAAGCAAAATGGAGTTCTGAAAAAGAGCTTATTAATGAAATTCAAAAGCAAAAAAAACAGATTGAAGAGTTAAAATTCGAAGCAGAAAAAGCAGAACGAGATGGCCTTTACGAAAAGGTAGCAGAAATAAGATATGGACGCATAAAAGATACTGAAAAAGCTATTGAGACACTTAAAGAACAGTTGCTATCTCAACAAAAAGATCATTCCCTCATTAAAGAAGATGTTGACTCTCAAGATATTGCCGATATTGTAAGTCGGTGGACAGGCATACCTGTTACAAAAATGATGACAGGAGAAAGACAAAAACTATTACAACTTGAGGATCAGCTTCATAAACGAGTAGTTGGACAACATGCAGCTATCGAAGCGGTTGCAAATGCAGTGCGCCGCAGCAGATCAGGATTACAAGATGATAAGCGTCCCATTGGGTCATTCATTTTTTTAGGAATGACGGGAGTTGGTAAAACCGAGCTTGCAAAAGCTTTGGCCGAATTTTTATTCGACGATGAAAACCAAATGGCTCGTATCGACATGTCGGAATATCAGGAAAAGCATTCCGTTTCGCGCTTAATTGGAGCTCCTCCAGGCTATGTAGGTTACGATGAAGGGGGACAACTCACCGAGATTGTACGCCGTAAACCTTACTCGGTTGTTCTGCTTGATGAAATAGACAAAGCACATCCCGATGTATTTAATATTTTACTTCAAGTATTAGATGATGGTCGACTAACCGACAATAAAGGCCGGACAGTAGATTTTAAAAACACGATAATCATTATGACTTCAAACATTGGCTCGAATATCATACAAGAATCAATGTCAAAAACAGATGAATTAACCCATGAATGGCTTGAAGCCACCAGAGACAAGCTCATGGAATTATTAAGACAAACCATTCGTCCAGAATTTTTAAATCGAATAGATGAAATTATAATGTTTTCGCCCTTATCGAAAGCAGATATTTACGAAATTACGCAACATCAATTTGCTATTATTCAAACACGGCTTGAGAAAAATGGTGTTGTGTTAGATATCACCCCGAAAGCTATTCAATGGATTGCTGACATTGGCTTTGACCCTTTATTTGGAGCGCGCCCTATAAAACGAGCTATTCAAAAATACATTTTAAATGATTTAGCAAAATTCTTGTTAGAGAATACTAATATTGAAAAGCAAAAAATTTTGGTGGATGCCCATAATAATCAATTGACATTTTCACCAGAGAAATAACGAATCGATTTATTCAAAAAGCAAAAACCCGAAGCTGCTATTAGCAACTTCGGATTTTTTTGCGGTTTGGAATTTCATTAATAACAGAAACTTTGGCTCTATGTTGATTTAGGTGGGTAGTTTTTTTGTAAAGACCATTTGATTATTTACCACCATGTATGTCAAGTGTTAAATATTTAAGTAATTAATCATGAGTTGACATATTGAAAAATGGTTAAAATGAAAAACAGCCACGAATCGAAGATCGACGGAGTCAATTCACGAATAAAATTATTCGTGACCTGACTGCTTGCAGTCAGATTCGAAGATATTGAACTTTCCGATTATAAATACTAACTATTCTTTTGTGTACATCCATAAAAAAATCAATAATTTGGTAGTTTTCTTCGATATAAATTCTTATTCGTGAATTGACTCCGTCGATCTTCGATTCGTGGCTTATATTTATCAATGAATTCTACCCACTAGAAACGGTATAGAGCCGAAACTTTCTTACAATAAACCACACCTACGTTCATGTATTTTTACTGAATAAAAAAGCCTTAAAACAAGTCAATAGGATTCATTTTCAGAAATGTTTCAAATGGTATCCCTCCTGTTCCAACTAAAAGAACTTTAACCGGGTTGAATTTCTCGGCAAAAACAGACATGCCTTTGTTTTCACCTCTTCGACCACTCTTAACTTCTAATCCAATTATTTTATCCCCATATTCAATAATGTAATCTACTTCATCATCACGCTCGCGCCAATAGTAGAGATTATATCCTTCAGAAACGGAATTATTTAACAGATGGGCAGCTCCGATGATTCAACAAACCGCAGTCAGACAATAAGGTTAAATAATGAGTTAACGTTGTTGTGTTGCCAGCATCTTGTAGTTGCCCCACTATTTTTGTTAGCGATAATATCTGTCCGGAGTAATGCGAACCTAATTCAAATAGTCTTTTTAACAAAGCAGGTTTATCAACTCTTGTGAGCATTAAAATATCTTTAGAGATACTTGTTTCAATCAAGGAATCGTTAATATAGTTTCGCCAACGTTTCTCGTCAGTAATTAAAGAGGCAGATCCTGGATAACCACCGAAAGCAAGCAGATTAAGTAATAGCCATCTGCACGACTCTAAAAAATGGAAATTTGTGGCGCAATGAACATTTCTACTTCTTTTTTTAATCTCTCAATACTTGCTAATATTTTCCAATAGTTCCCAAACAAGGAATATTAATCCATTCTGCAACACACTTGCAATGCATAAAAAAACGAAAAACCTTCACAATCAAACGATTGTGAAGGTTTTTGCGGTCTGGACGGGACTCGAACCCGTGACCCCATGCGTGACAGGCATGTATTCTAACCAACTGAACTACCAAACCTAATACCTACCTATGTAGGATTTTGCTTTAATTATTTCGAAAACTTTAATAGCGGTCTGGACGGGACTCGAACCCGTGACCCCATGCGTGACAGGCATGTATTCTAACCAACTGAACTACCAAACCATTTAACAATTCAAAATAATCTCAGCATTTCAAAAATATTCTTGGCGGTCTGGACGGGACTCGAACCCGTGACCCCATGCGTGACAGGCATGTATTCTAACCAACTGAACTACCAAACCAAGAAACTCAAAACAAAAATTGCTTCAATGCTTTTCGTTTAAAGCGATGCAAAGATAATGCTTCTTTCTTTTTCTGCAATAGACCAAGTCTATTTTTCGATATTAAGTGAAATAAAAAAGGCGGAAATAATCCACCTTCTTAATCTATTGATCGTTATAATTAATCGCGATAATATTCAATTTTCTTTAACAAGCCTTCAACGGTAATAATTTCCATAAAAGAGGTTCCACCGCCAATTCCAAAACTACCACCTAAGTAAACAACTAAATCATCATCGTTCAAGAAATCCTTCTTTTTCAACTTTTTCAATGTCTTTTTCAAGATATCTGCTTTCGAAGTTCCTTCCTCTGTTAGTTTTGGGAACACACCGTATGAAAGAGCCAATTCTCGTCCAACGCGAGGTGAATAGCTTAGTGCAAAAACAGGAATTGCACCTCTGAAAGCAGCTAGAAATCTTGCTGTTTTACCAGTAAAACTATCGGTTATAACTGCTTTAATATCTAATTCACGACCAGCTTTTACTGCAGTATCAGCTAAATAAGCTGCAATTTCATGTGTCATAATTGGCACAGGAATATCATTACGACTATCTTTTGCTGGCTCAACTTCTTGAGCTATTTTCGACATGGTTTCAACAGCTTCAATAGGATAATCTCCATAAGCAGTCTCACCACTCAACATAATGGCATCAGTACGATAATAGATAGCATTTGCCACATCAGTAACTTCGGCACGAGTTGGTCGAGGACTTTTGATCATGGTATGCAACATTTGAGTTGCAACAATAACAGGTTTTTTAGCCTCAACGCATTTGCGAATCAACTTACGTTGTAATCCAGGAATTTTCTCTTGAGGAATTTCAATACCTAAATCGCCACGAGCAACCATAACACCGTAAACACATTCAAGAATCTCATCAATATTTTCGATACCTTCTTGATTTTCGATTTTAGCAATAATCTTGGCAGGACATTGTTTCTCATCTAAGATATCTTGAACAGCTTTTACATCATGACGATTACGAACAAATGAGTGAGCAATAAAATCTAAATCATTGTCGATGGCATAATGAATGCATTCAATATCCTTTTGAGTCAGTGATGGTAAATTTATACGAACGCCAGGGACATTCACACTCTTGCGACTTCCTAAGCCACTACTATTTTGAATTTCACAAACTAAATAATCGTCCTCTTTTTGAGTTACCACCATACCCAATTCACCATCATCAATTAAAATCTGGCTTCCAACTGAAAGATCATTCACAAATAAAGGATATGACACGCAAATACACTCTTTAGTTGTTTTTTGAGTAGGCTCACCTTTTACTTTTACGATATCGCCTGTTTCGAATGAAATAGGCCCTTCTGATACTGTAGTTCTAATTTCGGGACCTTTGGTATCAATTAAAATTGCAATCTTTTCTGAGACTTCCCTTACGTTTGCAACTACCCTGTTTAACCCTTCATGGTTCATATGAGCAGTGTTCAGACGAACAACGTTCATTCCTGCCTTATAAAGGGCTCTTAAAAATTCAACTTCACAGCGTTGGTCTGAAATAGTAGCTACTATTTTCGTAAATTTCTTCATTGAGAATTCCAGTTTTAGTGTTTAATTGTGTGTGAAATAAGTGATATATAAAATTGATATTTAATCTTTTAGTAACGATTGAATCGCTAAACGATAAGAATCGAGACCAAACCCTGAGATAGATCCAAAACAAACAGGAGATATAAATGAGTGATGCCTAAAAGATTCTCGTTTAAAAACATTAGAGATATGTACTTCAACTACTGGAGATTTAATAGCAGCAATTGCATCGGCCAAAGCCACAGAAGTGTGTGTAAAAGCACCAGCATTCAGAACTATGCCGTCACCAGCAAATCCTATTTCATGAATTTTATCAATTAATTCTCCTTCGTGATTGGACTGAAAATAATTGATTTGTGCACCCAAGAATTTTTCGCGTAGTAGTTTAAGATAGTCTTCAAAAGACTGATCGCCATAAATTCCTTTTTCTCTTAAACCCAATAAATTAAGATTGGGTCCATTAATTATTGTAATTACCATACTTAAGTTTAATAAGCATGCCGCAAAAGTATAATTTGTTAGCCAAATAAAAAAATCAAAAAACATTAAATAGATGCATAAAGTCATAAAAAAAATACTTAACACAATCTTGCTCATGTATAGTAATATACTTATCTTTACTTAAAATATTATTTGGGATTTTACTACTTAATGCAAAAAAAATGAATTGGGAATCAGAAATTAAAGGCTTTCAGACCTATCTGAGAGTAGAGAGAGGGTTATCGGACAATTCTATACACGCTTATGTAACAGACCTAACTAAGTTGGTAGTTTTCCTTAAAAACAATTCAATTAAAGCTGGTCCAGAGAAAGTTGTGTTGGCAAATCTTAAAGCAATGCTTGTAGATTTAACCGACAAAGGAATCAGTCCACGTACTCAAGCACGAGTTATTAGTGGAATTAAATCGTTTTACAAATTTCTTTTAATTGAAGAGAAAATTGATCGCGATCCAACTGCACTATTAGAAGCACCTAAGGTTGGAAGAAAACTACCTGAAGTTCTTACTGTTGAAGAAATTGACTCAATCATTAACATGATTGACACAAAAAAATCTGAAGGTCAACGTAACAAAGCAATTCTTGAAACACTATACAGCTGTGGATTAAGAGTTTCTGAACTTATTGATTTGAAAATCTCAAACTTATTTTTCGAATCAGGTTTTGTTAAAATTGAGGGAAAAGGAAGTAAGGAACGTTTAGTACCCGTTAGCACAAAGGCAATTAAAGAGATTAACTTATATTTAAGTGAATATCGTAAAAACCTTAAAATTCATCAATCAGCTGAAGATATTCTATTTTTAAATCGCAGAGGTCGTAAGCTTTCAAGAGTTATGATTTTCACGATAATTAAAAATTTGGTTAAAAAAGTTGGTTTAGAACGCAATATAAGTCCGCATACCTTCCGTCACTCTTTTGCAACTCATTTAATTGAAGGCGGTGCAAATTTGCGCGCAGTTCAAGAGATGCTTGGTCATGAATCAATTATAACTACTGAAATATACACACATTTGGATAAAGAGTATTTGAAAAATACAATTACTCAGTTTCATCCAAGATCATAATATTTAATTGATTGATACAAAAAAAGCGCCTTTAACCGAGCGCTTTTTTTATTGGAACTTTATCACCTCCGATGGCGCCAGTCTATCGGAAAGAATAATTTTATGCTTAGGTATTAATTCACTAAATGCATTTAATGCAATTTGAGGTGTATTGTTATCGGCAGATAAATGAGAAAGCATTACAATATCGAGCATTGAACCTGCATGCTCCATTATTAAATCACGAGCCTGGTCATTGGATAAGTGCCCTCGCTTTGATGCCACTCGATTTTTTAAATAAATAGGATACGAGCCATCCCAAAGCATTTTCTCATCGTAATTCGATTCCAGAAATAAAGCATGGCATTTATTAACTGATAATTTTACATTTTCGCATGCCATACCAACATCGGTAATTACACCAATCATTTTCTGGTCAACTTCCACTACAAAGCTGCACGGATCAACTGCGTCGTGTAATTTTGAAAAAGTATGAACTAAAAGTGAATTAATTTTAATACTATCATTAGGTAAAAAAGGAACATATTTATCGGGGCGATTAGCTCTATAGCTGTTATTAAAAGTAATAGCAGTCATATACACGGGAAGGTTAAACTTTTGATGTAATATGCGAACTCCACGAGAATGATCGGAGTGTTCATGAGTTATAAACACAGCTCTTACTTTCGCAAAATCTAACCCCACTTGATTTATTCGTTCTAATACCTGATTACGCGATATTCCAACGTCAATCAACACAGCATCATGCTCATTGCCAACGTAATAACAGTTCCCATTACTTCCTGATGCTAAAGCACAAATTTCAATCATATTTATTTCTACTCCCCTCCTTTTGTTACAAATAGCTTTTCATCTGACGCTCCTGCAAATCGTTTTAATAATGCAATAGCTTCAACTATCGAATTTTGCAACAATTCAGAATCACTAAATGCGATGAAAACCATTAAAAATGTTTTAGTTTTATCACTCACCTGTGTTCTCACCGAATCGCTTGTGGGTGATCCAAAAGCACTTAACTCATCGCGAAAAACCATAAGATTTTCAATATTTAAATCACCTCTCCCAATACCAACGTATGGTTCAGCCGCATCGCCAACACCCATTGATATAGAACCAATTATATTATCAAAATCATATCCTCCAATTGAAAAGCCAGTTTTTACAGAGATAATGTTTAATACATCAACCACATTATTAATTCGATAAATACCTTTTCCCGATGCCACTCGTCGTAACAACGCTTCAGCCGATGGCCTGTATCGGTTAGGATCTTTACCTAAAACGCGATATGCTTCTTTTGTCGCCTTAACCGTCTCCAAATCTCTTATAGATTCAGGTGAATGAATTTTTTCGTTCTTTAAAAGTTCATCAGCTATAAAATTTAATAGCTCTTCGGAAGAAGGCTGAACCTTAACTTTACATTTAAAACCTCGTAATACCAAATGTGGTAAATTGCACTTAACCTTCTCTTCTATATGTAATTCCATTCTTTATTCAGCTCTATATAAACTTGACTACAAACTTATAATGATTTTTGTGGTATTCAAAGTTTTAGTTCTCTTTACAAAAAGGTATTTTTAGTTAGGTGCAATTTGAGACAAAAAAGCTAATTCACTCACCTCAAGAAAAAAGAATTAAAACACTTACAATCAGATGATTAACCCAATTGGCAATATTAAAGAGATGAAAAAAATTGAATCCGTTTTTTTAGATATGGATGGAGTAATATATGATTCTATGCCATATCATGCTAAATCGTGGCAACAAGCATTTGCAGAGAATGGAATTAATTACCCATTAATAGAAAGCTATATCAACGAAGGGCGAAAAGGAGATGGAGTAATTAAAATAGCCTTCAAAAACCAATATAATCGTTTACCCACTCAAGAAGAAATTGTAAAAATTTACGATCGCAAAACTCAAATAATGTCAGCACTCCCCCCTCCTATTTGTTTTGAGGGTACACGAGATTTTATTTTTTATCTGAAAGAAAAAAATATTAAAATAATTGTTGTAACAGGCTCAAAACAACCATCATTAATTGAACGATTATCAACTGATTTTGGCATATCAACGATGGAAATTGTTTCGGGGCAGGATGTTGATAACGAAAAACCTCATCCCGAACCTTATTTGAAAGCGATTAATAAATCAGGATCACTGCCTAATAATTGTATTGTAATTGAAAATGCACCACTAGGAATTATTTCAGCAAAAAAAGCAGGATTACATACTATTGCAGTCAAAACTGGATTAATTGAAAATGCAGACTTAATAAAAGCTGGTGCTGATAAAGTACTTAATGACACGATAGAACTTATTAAAGCATTTGAAACATTGCGCTAATTGACTGGTATTTAGCATCTGCATCAACTAACTTTTAAAGGATCGTTGGTATTCGAATACGCTATACCAAGATGAAAGGCTTTAATATTCAAATCGATAATGGCTTGTCCTTTTTTTGCAAAAATCTGATTTATTGATTCTTCGACTATTAACTTGCCCAAGCCCATATAAGGGAAAGCGGCGCCTAGCAAAACCATATTAGAAGCTTTTACGGATCCACATTCCCGAGCCAATGATTCTGCATTACATAAAATGGCTTGCGAATTTGATACTAACTCATTTTTTATACTATCGATAGAAGGATAATTGGGGATATTCTCAACCAAATTAATAGATGCAATCACCCAACCCTTTTCTGATAAATAACTTCGATATCTAAGGGCTTCCATTGGTTCCATGGCTATAATTAAATCGGCACGACCAACTGGAATTAGATCAGAAAAAATGGGTTGAGTAGATATTCGCAAGTTGGATTGAACATCGCCTCCACGTTGACTCATCCCATGAACTTCGGACTGTTTCATATGCATTCCAGTATTTATTGCAGCTAATCCTATTACTGTAGCAATAGATAATATTCCCTGCCCGCCTACTCCAGCTATGATAATATCTTTTTTCATTTATTATGAATTAACCTTTTGTAAATAAAAATCAATTGTAGGACATAATTTAGTAACTGTTTAAATTTAAATGAATAAAAAGATAGGAAGAATAATAGATTATAGACAGATAGATAAGATATTTTAGATAATTCCGGATGATGAACATTCTATTTTCATCTTTTTTATCTTCTCTCTCTTTCTATAATCTAAAAATCTAAACATCTTTAAAATTTAAACAGCTTCTTAATGTTTTGAGCGACTAAGTGTTTGAATACATTCTCGACGAGGTATAATTACAGATACCCCATCATACTTAAACTCTTTACGCATTAATTTAACCATTTGATCATGATTTTTTGGATGTGGTACGATAACATGTAAATGATCGGGATGGACTCCTAATCCTAAACAAATATTTTCGATATGATTATGAGCTGAAGACGTTTGGCCGCCTGTCATTCCTGTTGTTTCGTTATCGGAAATAATAACAGTCATGGCTGTTTTTTCATTGATCGCATCAAGCAGTCCAGTCATACCTGAATGCGTAAATGTAGAATCCCCAATTACTGCCACTGTAGGTCTTAAGCCAGCATCAGAAGCACCTTTGGCCATTGTTATGGAAGCTCCCATATCGACACACGAGTTAATTGCTTGAAAAGGCGGCAATGCTCCCAATGCATAACAACCTATATCTGAAAACACATGCCCATCTCCAATAGTTCGCATAACTTCATTCAAAGCAAAGTAAGCATCGCGATGGCCACATCCCTGACACATAGAAGGAGGACGGCTCATTACAAAAGGATTGCTTTTTTGCAATTCGGAATAAGGTAGTTTTAAAGCCTTAGCCACCAAATCGGGATTTAACTCGCCATCGCGTGGCAACCAACCATTTAAACGACCGTAAATAGGAATGCCATTGCGAAAATACCCTGCTAAAATCTCTTCAATCATAGGATAGCCATCTTCTAGCACTAAAAGGGATTGACAATCGTGCTCGAATTTTTCCATCACCTTACGAGGTAACGGATATTGACCTATTTTAAGTACTGGAAAAGGGCAACCATTTGGATAGTTCTCCATTAAATAATTAAACGTAATGCCACAAGCTACAATACCCATCGAGTAATCACTGCCAGCATGTAAAACATTGTATTCCGATTCTTCAGAAGATTTAACAAACGAAGGGAAATCATCAAGCAAATTTTTATAACGCTGACGAGCTATTGAAGGCAATAAAACAAATTGTCGAGGGTCGCCAGGTAAAGAGATGGCGTTTTGATTTTTTTGTAATTGGATAACTACACCTGATCTTGAATGTGACAATCGGGTTGTTATTCGAAGCATCACAGGGACTTTCAGCTTTTCACTCAGATCAAAAGCATTATACGCCATATCGTATGCCTCCTGCTGATTTGAAGGTTCAAGAATTGGAATAAGCGCAAATCGACCATAATATCTGGAATCTTGTTCGTTCTGAGATGAATGCATCGATGGATCATCAGCCACGGTAACTACCAAACCACCATTAACTCCGGTTATCGATGAGTTAACAAATGCATCAGCAGCCACATTTAAACCCACATGCTTCATGCAAACCATCGCTCGCTTTCCTGCATATGACATTCCTAACGCAGCTTCCATGGCTGTTTTTTCGTTAGCCGACCATTGACTGTGAATCGCCAAACGGTTAGCTTCCTTCGATTTTTGAATGTATTCCGTTATTTCGGTAGAAGGTGTACCCGGATAAGCATAAACTCCCGACAATCCACCATCAATTGCTCCTTGTGCAATAGCCTCCGCCCCCAGAAGGAGTAAGGGTTTTTTAGTACTCATACGCATAAATTTTGGCACTCATAAAAATCACTTACTAAATAGTCTGTGCAAGACAGTGAAAAAGTGCAGTTTTCTTGCTGACACTAAATAACCAAATTTAAAGCGTAATGCACATGATAATTATCAACGGCAAAATCCGTGGCTGTACCCAATAATAAAACCAATAAATAGATTGGTAGAATATTTTTAAAGATTCAACTCTCTAAAACGAAGAATTAAGCATAAATGGTAATCACCAAATTGCGAGGGTCGGCAAAATTTCGAAATTCACACAGATAGATTCCTTGCCAGGTTCCTAAATTAAGTTTCCGCGCAGTAATAGGAATGGTAAGGCTATGGCCAACCAAAGAAGATTTTATATGAGAGGGCATATCATCGGGACCTTCAAGCGTATGTGTAAACTCTTTATTGCTTGAGGGAACTAATTGATTAAATCCAACTTCAAAATCGTGACGAACAGAAGGATCAGCATTTTCATTAATCGTTATACCCGCCGACGTATGCTTAATAAATATATGCAATAACCCTTTCTCAGGCAAAAGAGGTAGTTTTGATGTAATGTAACTCGTAATAACATGAGCACCTCTAGCAAATTCGGGAAGTTGAATCTCTATTTGTTGAATCATTGAATATATTTTGAATTTAGAATATAAAAATATCGATTAAAACTTAAAAAGTGCAATGTATTTAAGGAAAAGAGACAAATATCACTCAATTTCCATGCGAATACGCCACTCTTTTGGATAATAATTATTTGCCCTATTTCCAATTTGCTTCATATAACCCAACGGAATAGAGTGATAGCACACTTCTACCCATCCCGGATTCATGTTAGGCATTGGGAATGTTTCACCTCTCAGAAATCGCTGAGCCTCAATCAATTCAGCCTCATATTTTTCGAACGGTGAATTATTAAACAACGACATACTTAATCCATGATGAGGATTCCATTTATTCTGAATCATGCTTCCCAGAGGAATGCCAGCATGAATAACTTTAACTTTATCGACTATCGCTTGATACAATTGCAATAATTGAGGAGGCATAGCAACTACATCACTACCTAATTGAATAGTGGTAAACAAATTTTGATTCTTTAACAAACCAGCTGGAACGCGCGGTTGAACCAACTTTGTGTTTTTACCTTTATATCCCGAATTGGTAGTTATTCCTTTTTTAAGTATCGATATAAAAAACCCTTCACCTTTTGTTTTACCCGGATAAAAAGCATAGCCAATGGCATCGCCCAAAACAACTTTGGTAATTCCATATTGCTCATTTAATGGCATTTCAACAAATTTGCAATCGAATTCATCTGATATCCATTTTAAATTTTCTTCATTTTCAGCCGGATTAAACGTACAAGTCGAATAAATAAGGTACCCTCCAGATTTTAGTGCTGGCCAAATATCATCGATAATTTGTTGCTGACGAGATGCACACATATTTGCATTCTCTTCGGACCAATGCGAGCGAGACTGCAAATCTTTGCGAAACATTCCTTCGCCACTACAGGGTGCATCAACAACTATTAATTCGAACAAACCCGATAACTGCCCCAAACGAGCAGGTTCGCTATTCGTGACAACAACATTCGCATATCCCCATTTTAAGATATTCTCACTCAAGATATTTGCACGATGCTTAATAACCTCATTCGAAACCAAAACGCCATAATGATCCAAAAATGAGGCAATTATAGTTGATTTACCGCCTGGTGCTGCACATAAATCCAAAACAGTTTCAGGCTTTTGATGAGGATAGAGTTGCTTTAGCACCTCTGATAAAAACATTGAAGAAGCTTCTTGCGGATAGTAACAACCTGCATGAAACAAGGGATCTAAAGTAAAAACAGGACGATCATGAATGTAAAAACCATTGTCGCACCAAGGAACTTTTTCGCCCAAAAAAGACAAAGCCGCTTTTTTCTGAGGATGAATCCGAACCGAAACCGATGGCTCGCTATCCAAACTATTTATTAAATCACTTGCAAAATAAGGCAATTGAGATGAAATACGATTTACAAAATCGACCGGTAGAGGGATTTGATTCATGAAAGCTAATTATGTTGAGAGGATTTTAAACCCCTAATCCTCGGTATGATAAAACAATTTATAAAAATTTAATCCTTTGTCGTTATCATAACCACGCTCAATATAATTACGTTGTCCATGTACATAGACATGAAAATTTTTATCGAGCTTTATTATTGATTTAAAATGTTTCTTCTCGCCTTTGACTGCGCTTTTCGAAATATCAAAATCAGCCATTAAAGGCATAGACTTTTCTGTTTCAAAATGCTCTTTGTACTGATTAAAAGCATCAATAACCTCTGGCTGCCTAATTACCTCCCGCTCAAAATCAGGTTCTTTAAAGCTATCTTTTTTCGTAAAAAACTCATACGACCGATTAAGCAAATCAACTTGATCAGAGCGAGGAACATTGCCTTCTGCATTATACACTTCATCAACAAATCCCCGACACATTTTCAAATAGTTATTGGTGTAATAATAGTTATCTTCTCGAGGTTTGAGGCCTAAAAAATTTTCCTTCCAAAAAAGAGCTTCATTACCTTTATTTAGATTATCAACGGAACAAATTTTATAACCAGCATCGCTTTCGGTATTAAAAATAATACAACCTTTATCGAGTTTACGAACATTTATTCCCTCTTGAGTTCCCACTTCAAAGTTTTGATCCTTCAAATAAACTTTTAAAAATATTTCCTTGTTCTCCGATTTAAAAATACCCAAAGCCTGAACCAATTCACCTTCAACCACCACATTGTCGAAAGCAGCTAAATAAAACTCTCCCGCATTTATTTTGGCATGGTTTGATGAATCGTAAAGCAATCCGGATAGTTGTACCGATAAATCGTAAAAAGAAATTTGCTGGTTAAAAAACAGATGCACCAAGGAATAGGCTGGATTCTGGGAAATTTCTTCCTCGTGATAGAAGTTATAATAAGCATCGCCTTTAAATGGCCTAAAAAAGTAACTCTTTAAAACTACTCCAACTTCATCGTTGTCGATAAACTGATAAGGTTGTTTTGAATAACGCACTTCTTCACCTTTGGCTTTAGCTCCAACGTGATGTATAATTAGATCTGTAATTGTAACTTGAGTCGAATCGATCATCTTTTTTGTACTATGGTAAAGCACAAAGATAAAAAAATATGGTACGAAATGAATCTGTAAAAGACCGATTGATTTTTACACCCTGTTAACCCGATAACTCAATTACTAATCATCTGACAATGGTCGAAATACCATGAAACAGGATATTCGTGCCCCATAATTAGTTCTTCCACTATTTTTTCATCATCCCATCGTTTTAGATAACTACATGTTTGATCGAGTGCTTTTGATAATAATAACCATTCGTTAATAACTTTTGTAGATAATCGACCTTCGAATTTTTTTAAAATTCTTAAACAACCAGCATCAATCAAATGAAATTTAGGTTCTTCGCGGGCTAAAAACTGATGAGTGGTATAAATATCATCTTCAACTCGAATGACTTCACTCTCGTTTAGAGTTAACCTAAAATTAAAGGTAATTTGGGACATGGCGACTAGTTTTAGAAGTTACCCTTGTAAGATAATAAAAATGAGATGAAAAACGAATAAATCTCACTTGTTTAAAAACATTACTTTCGACTAGCCAAATTATTATTTATTCTACTTTAGCTGAAATACAGAACATTGATAAGCTTTTAAATTAAGACCAAATCCATTAACTATTGCTACATGCGTTGGAAATTGAATGGAAATATCAGGGTTCATTAAATCGTTAGCCCTGAAATAGTCTTTTGATTTAAGACCAGCTTTGGCAAAGGCATCTTCCGGAATTCGAATGCGAGCATGTGCATCTGTGGAATTAAAATTGGCAATGACTAAAAACACTGACGTTACATCAAACCTAAAAAACATAAAGATTTCAGTAAAATTCAGCAGTTGATTATCGGCATTATACCACATTAAATCATAAAAACTCCCCTTGTTTAATGCAGGTGTAGATTTAACTAATGAGATTATTTTTTTATGTAATTGATATACATTCAATTGCTCATCGGTTAAACCGGTTCCATCAAACTTAAGTTGATTCACCCAATTCTGAAACGATTGTATTCCCCAATAATCAAATATAGTTGTTCGTCCATCCAGCCCACTAAAACCTTCGGAATCCATTCCCTTTTCGCCAAATTCCTGCCCAAAATAAATCATTATAGCACGAGCATTAATAGTTGCCGCAACAAAAGTGGTTGGAAATCCACTTACTGCATTTTTTGCGAAAAAATCGGAAGCAACTCGCTGTTCATCATGGTTTTCGGTGAATATTAACAAATGATTACTGAGCGGTTCATTTGCATGCCATTTGTCGGATATTTGTTTAGTACTTACATGATGCTGAACAACAGAGCGAAGCACATCGTACATACCAACTTTATCGTACAATAAATCAAAAAGCCCATTAGAAATATATGTTTGATATAACTGAGGATTATATACTTCGGCTATAAATAATATATCGGGATATTGAGTTTTTACTTTTGCAATGGCATAATTCCAAAACTCAACTGGAACCATTTCGGCCATATCACATCGAAACCCATCAATACCTTTTGAAGCCCAAAACAGCAAAATATCAACCATTTTATGCCAAGTATTGGGAACGGGATCGAAATGCGTTGTTCCATCGTAGATATTTATACCATAGTTTAACTTAACCGTTTCGTACCAATCATTTATAGTTGGAGAGGCTGATATACAATCATTTCCAGTTACGCGAGCAGGATTTTCAACCCATTTCGATTCCTCATTGTTGGGATTAACTGGGGAAATAAATGACTGATTGGGTAAATAATAGTAGTTATTTTGAGGATTAAATGCATCATTGGGATGATCGGAAGCTCCAAAATCTACGCATCCATTGGGTTTAGCATCACTTTCGTAATGACGAGCCACATGATTAGGAACAAAATCGATAATAACCTTTAGCCCCGCAGTGTGTGTTCGCTTAATCAATTGCTCAAACTCCTTCATTCGACTTGGAATATCTACGGCTAAATCGGGACAAATATCGTAGTAATCCTTTATTGCATAAGGACTTCCTGCATTACCTTTAACTAAATGGACAGGATCGGTTGATATGCCAAAAGCCGTGTAATCGGATGTGGTTGCATGTTCTAAAACGCCTGTAAACCAAATATGGGTTATACCCAATTCATTTAAAGAAGCTAAGGCATTGACATTAATGTCATTAAGTTTCCCACATCCATTTTCAACAATGCTTCCATTGGTTTTACAGGTTGTATTAAGGTTCGAAAATAGTCGTGGTATTAATTGATATATGATAATTTTATCCATACTTTATTATAATCTATACTTCTACAATTCAGACTTTTACAACAAACATTCTTTAATAATAAACACACAACAATTTAGTAAAAAGAATACAAATGATTCAGCCCTAAAGTTAATTCGAATTAAAACAAACCATTACCTTAGTCGTTTAAATTTCGAGACATTTTATTTATGCGCATCTATCGTTTACTATTACTGTTTATTTCACTAATTGCTTTCAACTCTTACATCTTTTGTCAGTTCTATTCAGCTGGTCAGGATCCTGCATCCACAAGATGGGAACAAATAAACACAAAACAGTTCACAATTGTATTTCCACACGAAAATTTATCAGAAGCAAAAGTAATTGCAGCGGTGTTGGAACAATCGTTTCAAAAAGTAACCCAGTCATTTGGTCACATTCCTAAGCCAATACAGGTTATTATTCATGGCAAAACAGCTGAATCGAATGGATTTGTAACTTGGGCTCCTCGTCGAATGGAGCTATACCCAACCTCACCTCAAAGCGTATATCCTCAACCCTGGCTGGAGCAGTTGGCTCTTCATGAACTACGCCATGTTGTGCAAATTGATGCAGCCCGAACCGGTTTTACAAAGTTTATGAGCTACCTGCTAGGAGAACAGGCAACCGGTGCAGTTGCTGGTGGATATTTTCCATTGTGGCTATTAGAAGGTGATGCAACCTTAACTGAAACACTTAATTCTTTGGCTGGAAGGGGAAGAATGCCTTGGTTTGAGCAACAACTGCGAGCACAGCTCATTGAAAAAGGCAAATTCACTTACAATAAAGCCTATTTTGGTTCTTATCGCGATTATGTGCCCAATTATTATGTTATGGGCTACTACTTAACTTTAGGAGCCAATGCTAGATATGGCTTGGATTTTTGGGGTAATGTGATGAAAAAAACAGCCCAAAACAGCTACTATCCCTGGATGTTTAGTCGAGCCATAAAAAACAAAACAGGGTTAAGAAAAACAAGGTTGTATCAATCGGTATTCGATTCTTTAAAAAGAGATTGGAAAAACGACTTTGATTCACACGCTTACTCAAATTTTACTAATCTCATCACTTTAAATAAAAAGGATTACAAAAGCTATCTATTTCTGCGCCCACTTGACTCAACCACAATTGTAGCCGAATTAACAGGTCCAGGCGAAGATGGAAAAATCGTTTCGATTGATAACATGGGAAATCAATCACTAATAAAAAGAATCGGTAGGCGCGACGAAGAACCTTTATCAGTTGTTAATAATACAATTGCTTGGAGCGAATACGAATCCGATTTACGTTGGGAACATGCCGTCAAATCGGTCGTTAAAATATTAGATGTAAAAACAGGTGTGCTCAAAAAAATTAATTACTCCCCCCGACTTTTCGCACCATCACTTTCGCCCAATGCAAAACAATTGGCTATATTAAATTTCGAGCAACACTATCCATCAATTGACATTTATGATATTGAATCAAAATTAGTTGCAAAAACTTTTTCGAGCAATGATCAAATGATTCTATCACCTTGTTGGGATGAAAATGGTGAAAACTTGATTGCGATTCGGCTCAATGAGAAAGGGAAAAAAATCTCACATCTTAACCTTAAAACCGGGCAATGGTTTGACTTGACATCAGAGTCATTTACTGAAATTCGATATCCATTTAACAAGGGAAATAACACCTACTTTGCAGGTTCATACAATGGCATTGAAAATATTTACAGAATTAACAACCAATCCCTTAAAACTGAAAAATTAACCTCTGCTCCCTTTGGAGCCACTGCCCCATCGATTTGGAATGATAGTGTATTGATTTACAGTAATTACTCTTCGCTAGGTTATGCACCAGTTAAAGTAAGCATAGCTAATCTAAATCCCGAAATGTTAGATAAGCAACTTTTATCGAAACCAATTTGGTTAGATTCGCCTCAATTACATCAGTTAAAACCAATTGAATACAACTTTACAGATACAGCAATGTATCAGCAAAAAAAATACAGCAAATGGAATTTGTTAAATTTACATAGCTGGGCACCTGCTTATGTAAATATAGATAATCAAGAGGTTCAATCAGGAATATCACTTTTTTCTCAAAATCTATTAAGCACATTATCGCTGCAAGCTGGTTATAATGGGGACAAGAATAAAACCGATGAAAAATATTTTATCAAACTGAATTATTTAGGATGGCGTCCAAGGTTGTCATTATCAATAAGTTTGGGCGACACGCAAGTTCAGAAGGGGCTATTTAGAGATAATATTGACACTTTTTACGTGGATCAGAAAATAACCCTACAAGATTTTAAAGTGAAACCGGGCTTAGAAATACCTTTTAATTTGTCGCGAGGTGCTTGGCAACGATTAGTGCAAATTTCGTTAAATTATCAGTATTTATATCATCAAGGCTATTCAACCGAAGCAACAAAATACACAATTACAAACAATCAATGGGCACTTCAAAATACGGTTTCAAAGACATATCATGCGGTTAACTTTCAAAATCTTGAATACGATTTTTTCGCATATAATTTACTCAAAGGTAACTCAAGAGATATAATGACTCGATGGGGACAAGTATTGGAATTAAATTATCGGCACACGCCTTGGGGAACACGAAATTTAGGTTCGGTGGCCTCCATCATCACGCGATTATATTTTCCTGGAATATTGAAACATCATGCTATAAAAATCGAAAATAACTATCAATACAAAACAAATGGCGATGTAATTCCATCTTCCAGTTTATCACTTCCCTATCAATTTTCGAATGTCGTTTCGTTTGCCCGAGGTTACTACCCCAATCAATTCAACAATCAATTGTATTCACTTAAAGTTGACTATGCGCTTCCGTTAATTAATCCCGATTTAAGCATTGGAGGAGTTCTTTACATGAAGCAAATTTATGCTAAGCTATTTTATGACTATGCACGTTCTACTTTAAATCCGATTAAAACAAATAACCTAATTTCAATAATGCAACAAAATCGTGAATATCAATCCACAGGTATTGAGCTTATGACGGAATCTCATTTTGCACGGTTTGTTTTTCCGTATAAACTAGGAATTCGTTACAGTTATATGCCTACAGAAAATGCACAACTAGTTGAATTTCTATACCAAATGAATTTTGGAGGATTTTTATCAAAACGAAATTAGAATTTGGGGACTGAAATTACATAGGTTCGTTGCTGAAAGGGCCACGAGTTAAATCAATGATAGTGATTTCAGGAGCCATGCCCACCCGAGCAGGCATACCTAACACACCCAAACCGCGATTGACATACAAAAACCGTCCATCGTTGCGATACAATCCATCCCAATATTTGAATTTAAAGCTAGCCGGACTCCATTTAAACCCCTTGTAGCTAATGCCAAACTGCATGCCATGAGTGTGTCCCGAAAGGGTTAAATCATAAACTCCTTGGGGTAATACTTCAGCGTCCCAATGATCGGGATCGTGCGATAATAAAATATTAAATGAGGCAGGACTAACGCCAAGAGATGCTTTTTTTAAATCGCCATAATTGGTTAAATGGGCTGATTTCCCCCAATATTCAACACCAGCTAAATTAATGATCTCCCCATTCCGTATAATTGGAATATTTTCATTTTCGAGCAAACGAAATCCGAATCGCTTATGGGCAGCTCTTATTTCCTGAAAATTATATTGTTTGTCTTCAATCGATTTCCAATTGCTGTATTCACCATAATCGTGATTCCCCAAAATGGAATATTTGCCAAATGAGGCATTAATTTTTAGAAATAAATCTTCCCATCCAACCGTTTCCTGAAAGAAATTATTCACCAAATCGCCTGTGAAAACTACAATATCCGGATGTTCTGAGTTTATTAAAGCAACAGCTTCAGCAAAAGCATCTTTATTACCTTGAAAACAACCTAAATGAATATCAGAAATTTGAATTATCCTTAATCCTTCGAAACTATTAGGCAAATTGGTGAAAGACAGTTTTACATACCTTTTAAAAAACGAAAACCGATTATGAAATAAGCCAACTATTAAACCAGCAAATGGAGCTGAAGCAAAAATAATTCCCAATTGGCTTACAAACTTTTTTCGCGAAATAGTAGGATTTGGAATTGCGATAAAGTCACTCACTTTTTCCTTTTTAAACGATTGCAACAGCCGTTTTAAACCACGAATTAAAAGAATGGTAATTTTAAAAGAATAAAGTGTTAATACCACCATCATGAACCAACCAAATTGATTGTAAATGGCAAAATTGGTAGTGTTAGGAATTGCGAAGAAAAAATAAAGAATTATTGCAGAGAAAAATAGAGGAATAACAGCATACCAAAACAAGGCAAAAGGAGATAGTTTTTTCTTAGTTGTTTTTTTTTTCTTTAAATATTTTACAAAAAACAAACCATCCACTAATAAAATAATCAAAAACAAAACTAGTATTCCACTGAATGTAATCCTCATACAAAAAAATAAAATAGCATTAACTATTTAGTCTTTGCAAGAAAACGCTAAATACTGTTTTACTCTGGTTTTTGAAACAGGAGTTTTCTTTTCTTGCCGAGACAATTTATTAAAATCAAAAAACTTAGACTTCATTAGTCACTACGATTAAAAAGAATTAAAGTTCAAATTTCGTTCAATGATATATGTTTTTCGAAAAACAATGCTTCACAAATAATGCTTCAATGCATAAAGTTAAGTGAATCAAAAAAACAGATCATATAATCAATAAACGCAGAGATAAATAGTCTTTGCAAGAAAGTGTAGTGTAGTTTTCTTGCTGACACTAAATACTACTTTAATAGATTAAAAAATGCTACATTTAAGGGTAGAACTCATTTTATGAAAATTTAAATGATTAAATACAATTTAAGAATTGGTGAAACTATTGATTACAATTGGAATTTAAGTTTTGGGATACCCTCTAATAAAACAGAATCATGATACTGGATTTTAAATCAATACGAAAAAACCTAATAGCAGTAATGCTTTTAATTTCGCTTGTACCACTGTTTCTATTAATGACCTTTTATTATCTACAAAGCAAACAATTAATTAAAACCGAAGTATTTAAGAAATTAAGTGCAATTGGGGAATTAAAAGTTGCTCAAATAAACGATTGGGCAATGGACATTTCGAATAATACCATAACGTTATCTCAAAATAAAGAGTTTATTCCTGCAATTGAAACAATTATTAAATTAAAACAAAGCGATATTCACAATCCTAAAATTCAAGAATGCTATCGAATTTTAGAACGATCTATAAAAAGCTACAATAGCTTTAATGAAATATTCGTTTTGCATCCTCAATCAGGGAGTGTTATTCTATCGAATGACTTGGCCAATATAAGTCGAAACTATTCCGAAATGCCCTTTTTCACTAAAGCAAAAACAACTGACTCGTTAGTATTTAGTGATATTTATTACTCCAAAACATTGGGGTATCCAACCATGACTTTATCTATTCCAATTAAGAATTATCAAACCAAAACTACGATTGGAATTTTGGTTTGTCGAATTAATTTAAACCTAACACTTTACTCCTATTTAATCGACCATACTGCACTCGGCAAAAGTGGAGAGATGGTTTTAATTAACAAAGATCATTGTGCTTTAAATGAACTAAGATCAAACACCAATAAATTAATCAATACGAGCATAAATTCTCAAGCTGCTGAACTAGCAATATCAGGAGAATCAGGAATTGTTGAGACATATGATTACAAACAAGTTAAAGTACTAGCGGCCTATTTTCATATTCCAAAAATGAATTGGGGATTAGTATTAAAACAAGATTTAGACGAATTATATGCTCCTATACAAAAAGACCTGTTACGAAATATTGGAATTATTTTACTAACATCCTTTTTTATCTATTTAATTACGGTACTAATAGCTAACGCATTAACCCATCCAATAAACAAATTAATTCTTACCACTGAAGAGTTTAAAAAAGGCAACTATTTAAGCAGATCGGAAATTAAAATAGAAAACGAAATTGGAACATTAGCCAATACTTTTAATGAATTAGCCGATGATATTTACAAAAAGCTAACCCTTCACCAAACCATATCACAAATAACTCAAGCCCTAATAAACCCGAAAAACACCACTCAATTTAGTCAAACTATTTGTTACGAACTGCATTTGCTAACTAACGCCGATTCAGTTGTATTTTATAAGCGTAAAGAATCATCAACTAACTACGAGCTTTTTTACAATATTGGAGTCTCTACACCTCTAAATATTGTATTCGATAATGCAAATGAAGGAATTTTAGCGATGGCTAACCATTTAAAAAAGCCTCATTATCAAATACTTTCCGACCAAGAATCGACAATTACGTATAAAATAGCTGAAGGAATATATAATCCTAAGGAAGCTATAGTCATACCAATTTGCAAAAATGATGAATCTGATGCTTTCATTGTTCTGTGGTCATTATACGGTTTTTCAAAAACTGCTTTTGAGGGGATATTAATGACACATGTGCTGTTTAATCAAACTTACTTCAACCTAGTAGCATCCACAAAAGTAGCTGACCTAGCTTCAACCTTGGAAAAAGCAAATGAACGACTATCGCTGCAAACAGAAAAACTTCGACAACAGACCGATGAACTACAAATTAAAGCATCCGAACTTCATGTAAAGAACATTGAATTAAAGAAAAAAAACAAAAAAATTAAAGAAGCCAACCTATTAAAAAGTCAGTTCCTATCAAACATGAGTCACGAGTTACGCACTCCATTAAACTCTATTATGGCTTTATCGCGAGTCCTAATTATTCAGGCCTCTCCAAATCTAGGTTCTGAAGAAATTAATTATTTAGAGGTTATAGAAAGAAATGGAAAACACCTTTTGAATTTGATTAATGACATATTAGATTTATCAAAAATAGAATCAGGAGTGATTGATTTAGAAATAAACAATGTGTCTCCCACCAGTTTAATAAATGACATTTTCGAAAACATTAAACCGTTAGTGGAGAGAAAAAATATTGATTTTAAAGTTTCATTTTCCGAAAATTTACCTGAGTTCATCGAAACAGATAGTCAAAAATTAACCCAAATACTGATCAATATAATTGGTAATGCCATAAAATTCACCGATCAAGGATCAATTAACATATCAGTAACGCCAACTAATCAAAGTATTAAAATTATAATTTCTGATACAGGAATTGGAATTGCCGAAAAAAACCTGCTATCCATTTTCGAAGAATTCAAACAAGCTGATGAATCAAATTCAAGGAATTTTGAGGGAACAGGCTTGGGGCTTAGCATTGCTAGACGATTTGCCGAGTTTATTCATACCACCATAACGGTTGAGAGTTCGATAGGAATAGGTTCTGTTTTCATAATAGAACATCCAATAAAACAACCCAATAAAGACTCAAAACATGAGAATAAAACTGTTAGTGCAATAAAACCTAAACTAAACAAAACCATTTTAGTAGTTGATGATGAACCAAAATACACAAGCCAAATAGCAGAAGCGCTTATGGAAGAAGGCTATGACTGCAATGAATGCCATTCAGGAATTGAAGCATTGAAAATTGCATCAGAAGAAAAACTATTTGCAATTACTCTTGATTTAATAATGCCAGAAATGGATGGTTTTGAAGTGCTCTTAAATTTAAAAGATTCATCAACAACCGCCTCTATTCCGGCAATACTAATTTCTTCCTCGAGGGATAATGCAGCGGCCTTTGCACTCGGAGCATTAGCCTATTTAATTAAACCCATAGAAAAAGAGAGCTTAATAAATGAGATAACCAAAATTTCAAATAATACGATTCAAACCATCCTAATAATTGATGACGATGAAATTAAACAACTTGAAATTTCAAGGTGGCTGTTAGCTGATGGGTTTTCAGTGAAAATAGCCAATAATGGAATGGATGGGATTCTAATTTTGGAAAACGAACCTATTGATTTGATTATTTTAGATCTAATTATGCCTGGAATGTCAGGTTTTGAAGTAGTTGATTTTATCCGTTACCAATCCAACAAACCAAACACGCCAATAATAATATTAACATTAAAAGATTTAACAGCTGAAGAAAAAAAATTACTACAGGAGCAAGTTATTGGAGTTATAACAAAAACAGATGATTCAATTGAAACAATAGCACAATTAAAGAACTTATTATCAATCAAATCCATCTCAAATAAAAAAACTATAAGCGATAAGCCGACCAAGTACCATCGAACAACGAATGGAACGAATTTATCTGATAAAAAAAGCATTTTAATAATTGAAGACAACCAAGACAACCTTTTAACCTTGCGCGCAATATTAAAATCAACCTATGATCTTATCGAAGCATATGATGGATTAGATGGTATAAATCAAGCTATTGAGTCACTTCCAGACTTAATACTACTAGACATTTCACTCCCTCGAATGGATGGAATGGAAGTAATTAAAGAACTTAAAAAGGATAATCTCACTCAAAAAATTCCAACCATTGCCCTTACTGCTCAAGCAATGAAAGGAGATAGAGAAAAAATGCTTACAGCAGGCTTTGATGAATATTTATCAAAGCCAATTGATCCGCTAAAACTAATTGATTTAATCAGAGTTTTTTTAATTTCTTAAACATTGATTATAAGAATACTTTTTATAACTTTATAAGAAGTCCAAAACGATTTAAAAACTAATAAATTGGCATTCAGATAATTAATATTGAAATCGATAGTCCGACTATATGAAGCAAATTCTTATTATTGACGACAAGCTTGATAATTTAATATCGATGAAGGCCTTACTAAGAAGTGTACTGCCTGACATAGAAGCGCATACAGCTCTTAATGCAAAAGATGGCATTGATTTAGCTATAAAACTAAATCCTGACGTCATCATGCTCGACATACAAATGCCTCTAATAGATGGATTTGAGGCGTGTTTGCGATTAAAATCAAATATTCAAACTACACATATTCCAATCGTTTTATTAACTGCAATACATAAAGATCCAGAAAGCAAAATAAAAGGATTAGCTGCAGGTGCAGATGCTTTTTTGTCAAAGCCAATAGAATCAGGAGAATTGATAGCTCAATTGAAAGTCATGTTTCGCATTAAAGACGCTGAGGACAAGTTAAAATTAGAGAACATTAAACTCGAAGAGCTTATTCAACAACGAAACAAACAATTAATTTATACCGAAGAAAAATATCAAACCGTTTTTAATTGTTCTGGAGCAGCAATTATCATAGTCAACAACCAAACAATAATTACCAAAGCCAACAATAAATTTGTTGAATACACTGGTATGGAACTATCAGATATTGAAGGGAAAAAAAGTTGGAGCGAATATATTATGCAAGAAGATTTAGAATTTTTGCTGGAACAACACAAACTACGACGCATCAATCCCGAAGCAGCAATAGATAGATATGAATTAAAACTAAAATCGAAAAACGATAAATACACTGATGCGCTCGTAAACATAGCCCTAATTCCAGGGACAACCGATAGTGTTGCTTCAATTACTGATATCTCTACAATTAAAAACATAGAGGCAGAATTAATTAAAAAAAATCATGCACTAATTGATGCCAATAATGAGATAGAAGAGAGCCATCGCAGATTAAATAGATTAATTAATAATTTACCAGGCGTTGTTTATCGATGCCAAAATAATGTTGATCGAACAATGTCATTTCTAAGCCATGGCATTTACACACTATTAGGTTATCATCCTGATTATTTTATAAATACAGATAAAAAAGCTTGGAATAATTTGATACATCGTCTCGACAGGGATTATGTATGGGAAAATGTAAATTCAGCCATAACTAAAAATGAAAGTTATACGCTAACCTATCGCATGACTCATATAGATGGTACTATAATATGGGTTTGGGAGCAAGGTGTGGGATTGTCTAATTCAGAAGGACAAATCACTACTCTTGAAGGATTTATAATAGATATTACTCAAAAAAAACTAAGCGAAGATGAGCTTTCGAAAAAAAACGAAGAATTAATCAAAGCCAAAGAGGTGGC
>JBBQUP010000034.1:0-29979 GCA_038212305.1 Bacteroidales bacterium | reverse complement strand
AGGGCAATTCACCTTTTGTTCGAAAATATTATCTTTGAAACATTTTATTTGCAAAAATATGCTTTTTCATCAGATATCGGGACAGGAAATAATTAAACAGCAACTTATTCGAACGGTTAACGAGAATAGGTTGAGTCATGCGTTGTTGTTTGGTGGACCCGAAGGATGTGGAAAATTACCTATGGCATTGGCATTGGCTCAGTATTTAAACTGCACCAATAAACAAGAAAATGATTCTTGTGGCGAATGTCCATCTTGCAAAAAAAGCAACAAGTTGGTTTATGCCGATCTACATTTTGTTTTCCCCATCATTAAATTAAACATTAAAGCTCGTGCCGTTAGCGATACTTTTATTTCAGAATGGCGACAAATGATTGGGCGATCTCCCTATTTCAACTTAAATCAATGGTTTGAGTTTATTGGAGGACAAAAAGGGCAAGGGATGATTTATACCGATGAGAGCTCAGAGATTATCCGAAAGCTGAATTTGAAATCTTATGAAGGTGAGTATAAGATCATGATTATTTGGCATCCTGAAAAAATGCATTCGTTTTGTGCCAATAAGCTGTTGAAAATGATAGAGGAACCACCACCGAAAACTATTTTCATATTAGTTAGCGATAATTCGGGTGAGATATTAGGTACCATTTTATCGAGAACACAACAAATAAAGTTTAATCGATATTCCGATCAGGAGATTGAAACAGAGCTGGTTAAGAAAGCCGGGTTTGATGATGTAACTGCAAAAGGAGTAGCTCGATTGGCTGGTGGAAATAAAATTAGAGCTTACGAACTGGCCAATGAGGCTGAGGATTTAACTCTTTTTTTAGAGCGGTTTATGATTTTGATGCGGTTAGCATATGGACGTAAATTGTTTGAAATGCTTACTTGGGTCGATGAGATTGTTAATCTGCCGAAGGAAAAGATGAAGAACTTTTTACTTTATGTGATGCGAATGGTTCGTGAAAATTATATCATGAACTTAAATCAACCTCAGCTTGTTTATCTCACCGTTGAAGAAGAGCAGTTCTCTTCGAAATTTGCACCATTTATCAACGATTCTAATGCAATGGAGATGCTTGAAGAGATTTCGCTGGCTCATTCGCACTTGGAACAAAATGGCAACCCACGTATCATTTTTACCGATTTGGTTCTTAAAATGATTATTTTTATGAAGCATTAATTTTACAAATCACTATATAGTCAGGACTAGATCCTTTAAAATCAACGAGAAATTACAATGGAAGATATTCAGGAAAAACCAAATAAATGCACCACTTGCAGTTCGAACTGTGGAAAATTAGACGTTTTTGATTGGCTTGCCGATTTGCCCGAGGGTATGTCGACAACCGATATTGTTGAGGTGCAGTTTAAAAATACGCGTAAAGGATTTTATCGAAACAACAACGAGTTGCCTTTGGTTAAAGGGGATGTAGTTGCTGTAGAAGCTTCTCCGGGGCATGATATTGGCCAAATTACCTTAACCGGCGATTTGGTTTTACTGCAAATGAAGAAAAACAACATCAACATTGCTACTTATGAGTTTAAGCGTGTTTATCGCAAAGTTAAACCGGTTGACATTGAGAAATATGAAGAAGCCAAAGGTTTAGAGCATGAAACAATGCTTGAATCGCGTCGCATAGCTGTTAACTTAAAGCTGAACATGAAGATTGGCGATGTGGAGTATCAAGGCGATCGTACAAAAGCCATTTTTTATTACATTGCTGATGAGCGTGTTGATTTTCGTGAGCTAATAAAAGTGTTGGCCGATCGATTTAAAATACGTGTTGAGATGCGGCAAATTGGTGCTCGACAAGAAGCAGGCCGAATAGGAGGAATTGGTCCGTGTGGGCGCGAACTTTGTTGCTCGTCGTGGATGACAAATTTTGTGTCGGTAACAACTAATAGTGCTCGTTATCAAGAGATTTCGCTCAATCCTCAAAAGTTAGCCGGTCAATGTGGTAAGCTCAAATGTTGCTTAAACTATGAGCTAGATGCTTATTTAGATGCGCAGCAAGATTTCCCATCAACTAATATTCCTTTAAAATCGAAAGAGGGTAATTTCTTTCATTTTAAAACCGATATTTTTAAACGAATTATGTGGTTTTCATCTGAGCCGGGTTCGCCTAACGGCATGATATCGGTTTCGGTAGATATTGTAAAAGAGGTAATTGCACAAAATAGGAAGGGGATAATTGTTGATAAAATTGCCAACGAGGAAACTAAAGTAGTTAAGAAAGAGATAGGATTTGAATTGGCTGTTGACGAAGGTAGCCTTACTCGTTTTGATGAGCAACAGGAGCGTTCGCGTCGTTCGAAAAAGAAAAATAAACCCAATGTAAACCGAGCGAATCCAAATCCGCGCCCAGGTGGTTTTAACCTCAATAAAAACAATGGAAACAAATCAGAATAAGCTTATTGTAGCATTTGTATTTAGTCTTTTTTTGTTTATCGCTTGCGATTCAAAACGCGAATACGATGGTTTTACAGCAATTCCCGAAACGGGATGGAGCAAGGATTCGGTTGCCGTGTTTAAAGTGCCTGTTAATTCAATCGTTCAACCATACGATTTGTTTCTGCAACTTCGCAATCACGAAGGGTATGCTTACAGTAATTGCTGGTTGTTTGTGGATGTTATCACCCCAACAGGTAAAGCCCGTAGAGATACCGTGGAATGTTTTTTAGCTGATCCAAACGGAAAATGGTTAGGAAGTGGTTTTGGTAGTTTGTTTACAACTAAAACAGCCTGGCAACAAGGGGTTAAATTTAACGAGCATGGAGAATATCAGTTTCGAATTTCGCAAGGAATGAGGGTTGATAATTTAAAAGGGATTGTGGATGTGGGATTAAGAATTGAAAAAAGAGGAGAGTAAATACTAAGAAGTGGCCAAAAATAAGCTTAAAAAGTTTGCCGAGATGGCAACTTATAAAAATGTTATAGAGTCGGAGTTTGAGGATGTTTTTAATAAAGACCATCATTTAAAAGGTAGGTGGAAACAGGATTATTTTAAAAACAATCATACATTAGTTCTTGAATTAGGATGTGGAAAGGGCGAGTATACCGTTGGATTGGCACGGTTATATCCAGATAAAAATTTTATTGGCATTGATATTAAAGGAGCTCGAATGCATAAAGGGGCTACAGAAGCGCTCGATGAGGGTTTAACCAATGCGGCCTTTTTAAGAACCAGAATCGAATTTATACAATCGTTTTTTGGGGTTGATGAGGTGGATGAGATATGGTTAACGTTTCCCGACCCTCAAATGAAAAAAAGCACAAAACGACTCACATCATCTTATTTCTTAAAACGTTATCGCGAATTTCTTTCTCCAACAAGTGTCATACATTTAAAAACCGACAGTCAGTTTTTGTATGAATATACATTGGAATTGGTAAAGCTCAATAATTTAACTATTAAGGTTAATTGCAATGATTTGTATCACTCTGATTATGTTGACAGTATCCTGTCGTTGCAAACCTATTACGAATCGAAGTGGTTAGCTAAAGGCATACCCATTAAATATTTGAAATTTTACATGGGTGAAGAAAAATCGTGGAAAGAGCCGGATAAAAATTTCGAATTTGATATATACCACAATAAAGGCAGAGGTTATCGAGAAAGGAATGTCGTAGATGGAAGAAAGACAGCTGGACGATAATCTAAAAACGTAGACTTCTATAAAATTTTAAGTGACTCTTCGATTAAAAATTTATATCCGATGACGTTACAACAATTTCAAAGCAATTCATTAACTTGGTTTGATAAGGTGTTTGAGGTGGCTCGACAAATTCCAGTTGGAAAAGTGACTACTTACGGAGCCATTGCCCGTTATTTGGGAACAGCACAGTCATCTCGCATGGTGGGTTGGGCAATGAATCAAGCACATCAGCAAGCTAAGTATGTGCCAGCTCATCGAGTAGTAAACAGGGCTGGATTACTTACGGGAAAACATCATTTCCCAACTTTAGTCATGATGCAGGAATTGCTGGAAAACGAAGGCCTTACGATTGAAGATGATCAGATTCTTTGCTTTTCTCAGCATTTTTGGGATCCATCTGAAAACCTAAAGTTTTAGACGATTTTTGTATTGCGATTCTATTTATCCATTTTGTTGTCCTTTAGCAATTCTTGGTAACGCTTGATTGAACCTTTTATGAGGCAAACTGTTTTTTTTTAACTTTGTATTATTTTTATAAAGTTTAAATAAAAATATCAAACCAATATTTTCGTCAAAACGATAGTCATTTTATACGCTTTACTGACGATTTAATTTATAAGTTCTTGAATTTAAAATTTTTACAATGAGTTTTTACCCCAAGGCTGTTCTTGATGCTTTAAGGCATGTTTCTCATCCCGGTAAAGGGAAAGATATTGTTTCCTTAGAAATGGTAGAGGATGATATTCGTATTGATGGGAAACGTATCAGTTTTAGTTTGCTTTTCGAACGTGCCAACGATCCAATGGTAGGTTCGATTAAAAAAGCCTGTGTGCAAGCTATAATAACCTACGTAGGCGAAGATGCTGAAATTGAAGGGAATATTTATGTAAAAATTAAACCCAAAAAAGTATTAGAACAACGACCTGTTTTACCCAATGTTGCCAATATTATTGCAGTCGCATCAGGTAAAGGTGGCGTTGGCAAAAGCACAGTAACCTCAAATTTAGCAGTGGCTTTATCGGCCTTAGGTTATAAAGTAGGATTATTGGATGCTGATATTTTTGGTCCTTCAGTTCCAAAAATGTTTGAGACCGAGGATGCCAAACCTGTGCTAGAGAAAATCGATAACAAAGATCGGATTGTACCTGTTGAAAAATATGGTGTTAAGTTGTTGAGTATTGGTTATTTCGTGAACCCAGAGGATGCTTTGGTTTGGCGAGGCGCTATGGCTACCAATGCCCTAAAGCAGCTAATCACCGATGGATTATGGGGCGAGTTGGATTTTCTGCTAATAGATCTTCCTCCAGGCACTAGCGACATTCATTTAACTTTGGTTCAAACAATTCCTGTAAGCGGAGTGGTAGTAGTAAGCACTCCTCAACAAGTTGCTTTGGCCGATGCCATTAAAGCAATAAGTATGTTTAAAGGCAAACAAATTGATGTTCCTGTTTTGGGTTTAGTCGAAAACATGGCGTGGTTTACTCCAGCTGAATTACCCAACAATAAGTACTACATTTTTAGTGAAGGCGGAGCAAAAAATCTGGCTATTAAGATGGGATTACCTTTATTAGGACAAATACCTATTGTTCAGTCGATTTGTGAAGGAGGGGATTCAGGAAAACCAGTTGCGCTCAATCCCGATTCTATAACCGGGAAAGCATTTTTTGAGTTAGCTCAAAATGTTATCAGTGAGGTTGATAAGCGCAATGCCTCAATGCCAAAAACCAAAGTGGTTGAAATGCGTAAAGTGTAAGAAATGAATTGTGATAGATTTAAAGTATATAAGCAAAAAAAATAATGAAATATAAATTTTATTAAAATGAATCAATCTGCTGAGTTGATTAAACGTATCGAAGATGCCTTAGACACTATTAGACCTTACTTAAAGGCCGATGGAGGCGATATTAAAATAATTGAGATTACTGATGACTTAATTATGAAAGTGAAGCTTCAAGGAGCTTGCCATGGGTGTCCAATGAGCATGCAAACGTTAAAAGGAGGTGTTGAAATGGTTGTAAAACGTGCAGCTCCAGAAATTAAAGAAGTTATTGCAATTTAGTTTTACTGTGGTTATTATTCAGCATATTATAAATAGTGGATTTCCCAATTTCCAAAAGTTTCGCCACTTTGAGGACATCTTGATGATTGGATTCTAGGTAATGATTTATAATGATTTGATTGTACTCTTTTAAGGTTCTATTTTCAGCAAAAAATCCATTGTTCATCTCAGAGGAGTTGAATATAACATGCTCTTCGCTAATAATTGGTTCGTTTGATAATACAGCGGACAACTCTACAATCGCTTTTAATTCACGTACATTCCCTGGGTAGGAATGCGAGAGCAATCTTTTTTTTGCCGAATGTGAAAAAGACATGGTTGGCAATGTGTTTTCGATACAAAATTTTTCTAAAAAATGGTTGCATAACAATATAATATCTCCCTGACGTTCGGTTAAAGGTGGCAGGAATATTGGCAATCCCATTAATCGGTAATATAAATCTTCACGGAAGTGCCCAGCTTTGACTTCATCTGCTAACTTTTTATTAGTTGCTGTAATAATTCTGCAATTCACTTTTACAGGGTGATTTCCTCCAACATGTGTAATCTCCCGTTCTTGCACCACTCGTAGTAATCGTACTTGTAAATCCAAGTCCATTTCGCTTATCTCGTCTAAAAACAGAGTTCCACCATCCGCCTCTTCGAATTTTCCTTTACGAGTCATGTATGCACCAGTAAAAGCTCCTTTTTCGTGACCAAAGAGTTCCGATTCAATTAAGTCTCGTGGAATGGCACCCATGTTTACAGCCACAAAAGGTTTATCTTTTCGCGACGACTCCTGATGAATCGTGTGAGCAATCAATTCCTTACCTGTACCTGTTTCGCCATAAATGGAGATGGTGATATTGTGAATTCGAATTGATTTTTTAATTAACTCGAAAACATTGGCCATTGGTTTGCTATCGCCAATAATTAATTCGCCAAAATTTTGCTTGCCAGTTATTTCGTTTTTTAATTGGGTTATTTGTTTTTTTAAATTTTTCTTGTCAGCAATTTTGTTTAAACAATGCAGTAGTCGATCCTTTATGTTTTCATCTTTTGTAATGTAATCGAAAGCGCCCAGTTTTAATAGTTGAACAGCCATTTTAACATTGTCTTGCCCTGATATAATTATTACTTCAGTATCTATACTAATCTTTTTAATGCGTTTAAGAATTTCTTCACCAGTCATGTCAGGCAAACCCAAGTCAAGCGTTACCACATCACATTCAGCATCTAGCGTTTTAATAAAATCCGATCCATTTAAAAACGATTTAACCTTATAACCATCTAATAAACCAACAGCATGTTGAATCATGCGGTTGAAAATCCTATCATCTTCTACAATAGAAATGTTCATGAATTTAATTTTAGGGTTAGCAATTTTTCTGGTTGTTTGGCTGCCTTTTTTTATTTTCGTCGTTATGATACTTTATTCGATGAATGTAAATTTATAAATTAGTTTTTTTAGAATAGTTAAAAACTTTTTTTTAGTAAAATAATTTCACAAAGTTTAAGTTTTGTATATGAGTTCAAGACATATTTCGAGTGAAATGGATTATGATTTAATATTTAGCCATTTGCTTCTATTATTTTGAATGAAATCGTCACAGCATTTATTGTTTACTAGGTACTGAATGAATAAATTGAATTAGATTGAATTGAAAACTATTATCTTTATTATCTAATTAACACTTAAATTCGCACGATGGAGATTTTGTCATCAGAAAATTTATTTAAGGTCTAAGACCTATTTATTGTTTTTCGTTTTTGCTGTTTGTCAATCAATTAGCTATATATAACACGACATTAATTCCAATGAAGTACTTAAATAAACTAGCACCCAAATAATTTTTAAACAATAAAGACCTATTAATCGAGGTTTGTATTTTAATTGATCTCTATTTTATCTAATTCAGTTCGAATTTTTTTTCAAACTGTCATCACTTTATAGTTTTATGAGTATAAGGACTTTTTTCAGATATATAATTGTTGTAAGTGTCATCTTTTTTGGATGCTCAACTCAAAAAAACACCCGTGTTAGCAGAGGATACCATAATTTAACCGCTAAGTTTAATGTTCTTTTTAATGGGAATGAGAGTTTTCGTTCGGGAGTTGAAAAAGTAGCTACGAGCCAAGTTGACGATTATTCGGCTCTTTTGCCAATATTTGAGTTTTCGAATCACGAGAATTTAGCTGCTGCCTCATCCGAAATGGATAGAGCAATTCTTAAAGGGACACTGTTAATACACAAACACTCCATTACAAAAAAACCCAAAAGAAAAGGTGATAGTTCAGATGAAGCTTATCGAGTGTTTTATAATCAAAAGGAATTTAATAAATATGTTGATGATGCTTATGTATTAATTGGGAAGGCTCAGTTTTACAAAAAAGATTTCAATGCCGCTATCAATACATTTGATATGGTTATTAGGGATTACTCATCGTTACCAACTAGTTACGAAGCTATTATTTGGAAGGCATTGGCGTTTACGGAGTTGAAAGATTATGCCAATGCCCGATTAACACTCGAAAGCTATGATTTGTCGGGACAAGCTCCTGAGAGCTTATATGGGTTATTTAATGCAGCATCAGCTAATTTATTGATACAAGAAAAAAACCTTCAAGCTGCCATTCCATTTTTAAGAAGTGCCATTGATGACTCACCTAAAAAACGTGTACGACTGCGCTATATGTTTATTTTGGCGCAATTATTAGAGATAGAAGATCGGAACGCAGAATCGGCTGTTTTATTTAAGAAAATTGTTCGCATGAATCCTCCTTATGAAATGGCTTTTCATTCGAGGGTAGGATATATTTCAGCTATGTTGAGTGAGTTAGGGATTAATGAGGTTAAAAAGCAGTTGAATAGACTTATTCGTGATAAAAAGAATATCGATTATCGAGATCGTTTGTATTATACCTTGGCTAAGGTATATCAAGATGAAAACAATGAAGCTGAGACCATTAATAATTTAAAATTATCAGTAGAATCCAGTACAATAAATACCAAGCAAAAATCATTGTCATTCTTAGAATTGGGAAATATCTATTTTAAAAAGCCCATCTACAAAGCTTCCTATTTGGCATACGATAGTGCTATGGTTTATCTTGATACTGAAGATGAGAAATTTAAAAGTATTGATGAATTACACAAGAATCTCTCTGATTTAGTAAAACGATTAGATATTATTGAGCGAAACGATAGTTTAATTGCATTGGCTCTAATGCCTGAGAATATGCGTTTAAATAAGCTGGATGCTATGGTTGAAGCCGATGCTAAACGTAGAAAAGACTTAGAGAAAAAAACAGAAGGCTACGATAGCAATGATCCTTTTTTCATGCAAAACAATTCTAATAACACCTTTACACAAACTTCGGAGAGTGGAAAATGGTATTTCTACAATTTATCGACCGTTGCCAATGGAAAAATGGAGTATGAACGCAAATGGGGACGACGAAAGCTTGAAGATAACTGGCGACGAAGCAATAAAGCTTTGGTTAGTGATAATAGCAATCCGGAATTTCCTGATGAATTAGGTGGATTTGGAGAGATTCCATCTATTGATAATTCAGTAACTGATCCAACCGATGAATCAAAACCAGCTTCTAAAGTTGAAGAGTCGAAACCACTTACACGAGAAGAGCTGATGAAGGACATTCCTTTAACCGCCATTGCTCGTGAAACCATGAATAAAGGGATTGAAACTGCCATGTTTGAATCGGGCGTTATTTATCACGAGCGTTTTAATGATTTATCGCGGGCAGCCAGATCACTGGAGGATTTGTTAAATCGATACCCAAATGGAGAGAAGTATGAAGCGACCTTAGTTGAATTGTATCGTGTTTACGAACAAATGAATGATATCGCTCAAATGGCGCGTGTTAAACAAATGTATTTAGCCTTGTATCCAGATAGTAAATTTGCCTCCTATTTAAATGATCCTCAGTTTTATGAAAAGCAAAATGCCCTTTTAAAGAAACAAGAATACAACTATGCACAAGCTTATACTAACTATTTACTTGGGAATCATAATTTAGTGATTGAATCGGCAAAGTTAGTAGAGCAAACAGAGCCAGAGAATAAGCTATTGCCTAAATATCGATTAATTAAAGCGTTAGCATATGCACGAGAGGGCGATGCAATTCAGTTTCAATCCAGCTTAGAAGATTTACTTAACATAAATGCAAATACTCCAGAAGCGGAATATGCCAAACAATATCTGCAATTATTAAAAGATGGTCGAATTCCAGTTAAAAGTGTGGCAAGTCAATCATTATTTAAAAACGATGCGTCAAGTGGTTTAACCGCAAAAAATGAGACTGATACTGAGTCAACTGAGTTTAGTCCAAGTATGGTTGGGGAGCATAGTTTGTTGATTTGGATCAATGAAAACAGTGATATTAAAAGGTTACTATACAATTTGGCCGATTACAATTTCGGACAGTTTTTAATGAACGATTATGAAATAAAAGTGCTTCCTCTACCTGATAAATCTAAAGTAGTTGAAATAAAAGGTTTTGCCAAGGCAAGTGAAGCTCTCGATTATTTCTATGCATTACGTGAACAATCCAATCTTTTTGAGGTTGATAATTTAACAGACGCCAAGTTGTGTGTTGTTAACCAAAAGAATGTTAATCTGATAGTTTCATCAGGTGACATAAAGAATTATCTCCCATTTTTTGTCAAAACCTATTTGAGAATTAGTTCGAAAAATAATGGTGATGAACCTCTTTCTGAAAGTGAACTGAATGGCGAGTTAATACCTTCGAAACCTGTTGTGAAATTAAACAATTCAAATTCAAGCGAAAGCTTAAATAACAATCAGGCAACATCTTATTCCAAAATTGAAAAGCCATATTGGGTACTTCTAATTTACGAAGGTTCGCGCATTGATCACAAAATGCTAAAATCCATGTTCGAAGGATTGAACCGTAACTCATTCAATAAGTTGAATATTAAGATTGAATTGAGTGAAACAAGTGATAAAAAACGAGTGTTAACTGCAAAAAGTTTCTCGTCAATTGCAGATGCCGAAAGATATATTGCAGAAATCAAAGCAAGTAGTTTTATGCTTCGAGAAGTGAAAGCTAAACCATTTGAGTTATTAATAATTGATGAACCTAATTATTTACTATTCATGCAAAATGGTAATATAGAGGATTTTAAATTAAAACAAACGAGTAATTAAGATAGAACGGATGGTTGAAAAAAAAATACGCTTACTCTGGGTCGATGATGAAATAGATTTGCTAACCGCACACATGCATTATTTGCGCGAAAAAGGATATTTAGTTGATAGTTCGACAAATGGCACCGATGCTTTGGAAATGGTTGCCGTTGGTCAATATGATTTGGTGTTTTTAGATGAAAATATGCCCGGATTGAGCGGTTTAGAAACCTTAGGTCGAATAAAGCAAAGTAATCCTGATCTTCCAATTATCATGGTTACCAAAAGCGAAGAAGAGGACATTATGGATCAGGCAATAGGTGGAAAGATTGCCGATTATTTGATAAAACCCGTCAATCCTAATCAAATTGTTTTAGTGATAAAAAAAACACTTGACAAGCAACGCTTGATTAGTCAAACAACCAATTCGGCTTATCAAACCCAATTCAGTCAGTTAACATTAAAAATTAACGATTCGTTTAGTGTTGAAGATTGGGTGGATGTGTATCGAAAACTCGTTTTTTGGGAGCTGGAATTGGAGCAAGCATCTGGTAGCATGGACGAAGTACTCAAACTTCAGAAAGCTGAGGCTAATCGGGAATTTTCAAAATTTGTTAAGAAGAATTATTTGTCGTGGATGGATGGTGAAGGGCCAATGCTTTCGCACATGTTGATGAAAGACAAAGTGTTCCCATTACTTGATAAAGGCGAGAAAGTATTTTTAATAGTGGTTGATAATTTTAGGTTCGATCAATGGCAAATCATTCGTAATTTATTAACACCCGATTATCATTTAAATGAAGAGTCGACCTATTTTAGCATTTTACCAACTGCCACTCAATATGCTCGCAACTCAATATTTGCTGGACTTACACCGTTGCAAATCACCCAAATGTATCCTCAGTATTGGGTAGAAGAGGATGCAGAGACGTCGAAAAATCAGTTCGAGAGTGAGTTAATTCAAACGCTTTTAGATCGATATCGTCGTAAACATCGATATTCGTATCATAAAATAAGTGACAGCGAAGTTGGACGAAAATATGTTGAAAACTATAAATCGCTGCTCGACAATGATTTGAATGTGGTAGTGTTTAATTTTGTTGATATGCTCTCACATGCGAGAACCGAGATGAAGATGATTCGCGAATTGGCATCCGATGAATCGGCCTATCGATCACTTACTTTATCTTGGTATCATCATTCGGCCTTAAAGGATTTACTCACGAACTTAGCTTCTGAGAATTATACCGTTATTATTACCACCGATCACGGAACCATAAGGGTTGCAAATGCTATAAAAGTGGTTGGTGATAGGGCTGTAAATACGAATTTGCGATATAAACAAGGTAAAAACCTAGCTTATAATCCTAAAGAAGTGTTTGAGGTTAAACAACCTGAAAAAGCTGGATTGCCCAAGAATAATATATCATCGACCTATATTTTTGCAGTAAATAACGATTTCATGGCCTATCCTAACAACTACAATTATTATGTAACCTATTACAAGGATACATTTCAACATGGCGGAATATCAATGGAAGAGATGATTTTACCTTTTGTTGTTTTAAAACCTAAATAGAATTATTAGTGCTTAAGTGCATGATTTTAGGGTAAGTTGGATAGTAAACATTTCATGAAATAAAAAGTAAGTGGCAGCAAACACTTTTAACCGACGAAAAATAATTAACGACCCAGTTCATGGGTTTATTACGATACCTACCGATTTAATTTATTCGATAATTGAAACGCCTTGTTTTCAGCGTTTGCGAAGGGTGAAGCAACTTGGATTAACTCATTTAGTGTATCCAGGCGCCATGCATACCCGGTTTCATCATGTGTTGGGCGCCATGCATTTAATGGGCGAAGCTGTAAATGTGTTGCGCAGTAAAGGGCACGAAATTACTGAAGAGGAAGATGAAGCCGTTCTAATAGCCATTCTACTGCACGATATTGGTCATGGACCTTATTCGCATGTTTTGGAAAATTCGCTGGTGCAAAATGTTTCTCATGAAACCATTTCGTTGCTCATTATGAAAAAACTGAACCAACAGTTTAATGGCGCATTGGATATGGCTATTCAAATATTTACGAATAAATATTCAAAAGCATTTTTACATCAATTGGTTTCTAGTCAGTTAGATACCGACAGGTTAGACTATTTAAAACGCGACAGTTTTTTTACTGGTGTTTCTGAAGGAGTAATAAGTAGCGATCGTATTATTAAGATGTTAAACGTAGTTAATGACGAGTTGGTCATTGACGCCAAAGGGATCTATTCAATCGAGAAATTTTTAATTGCCCGACGATTAATGTATTGGCAGGTGTATTTGCACAAAACAGTAATCGTAGCTGAAAGTACTTTAGTTAATGTTCTAAAGCGAGCATCGGTGCTCATGAAGCAAGGAGTTATATTATTTGGGTCAGATTCTTTAAAGTATTTTTTATCCAACAATATTGGAATTGCTGATTTTGAACGTGATGATATTGCATTATCGAACTTTTTGTTGCTGGATGATGATGATGTTATGTGTGCTATTAAAAATTGGACTCAAGCAATTGATCCGGTTTTAAGTCGTTTAGCCAAAGAAATTATTAATCGCAATTTGAATCGTATTATTTTAAATGAGCAAAGGATTGATGAGGCAAAAATTCACCAAATGCAAGAGCTGTGCATAAAGGAATATCAGTTAAACAATAAATCTGATGCAGAGTATTTTGTTTACAGCGGAACCATTTCTAATCACACATATAGTATTAAGGATGATAAAATTAACATTCTTTATTATGGCAATCAATTGGTCGATATCTCCGAAGCATCTGATATGTTGAATCTTTCAGTATTGAGTAAAAAAGTAGAAAAGCATTTTTTTTGTTACCCTAAATCTCTAACCTTGAAGTGATATGATAGGCAAATGATTTTTTTTAGTGATAGAAATTATTAGCTTTGCACAGATTTTTTCGAACGATATTATAGCATAAATAGGGTGTTGCACGATGATAAATTGTTATTTCTGAGGAGATTGAATGTCAATGCAGCTATCGTACAGTTATAATCGTTGAAAGAGCAACTCTGTCAATTGGGTAAGCAAAAAAAGTAAAATTGCATCGATTAAGAGAAAACTAAAACAATAAAGGGCGTGGAATTTACAGCTGAACAAATAGCCGGATTAATTCAGGGTGAGGTAGTTGGTAATAAAGATGAATTAATTTATAGTGTATCTAAAATCGAAGAAGGGAAACCGGGAACTCTATCTTTTTTAGCTAATCCAAAGTACACACATTACATCTATACAACAAAAGCTTCAGTTGTTTTAGTAAATCAAACATTTGTTCCTGATAAACCAATTTCAGTCACCTTAATAAAAGTTGCAGATGCTTATCGTGCAATTGCCTCATTACTTGAGATGTACGAGCAGTCTATGCCTAAGAAAACTGGAATTGAAAACCCATCATACATTCACGAAACGGCTAAGTTAGGTGAGTTTGTTTATGTAGGTGCATTTGCCTATATAGGTGAAAACGTAACGATAGGGAATCATGTAAAAATATATCCTCAGGCATACATTGGAGATAATGTTGTGATTGGAGATCATACCATTATTTACTCAGGAGCTAAAATTTATCATCAATGCAAGATAGGCGAAGCCTGTGTGATCCATTCAGGAGCAGTTGTTGGAAGTGATGGATTTGGTTTTGCACCTGATGAAAATAATAATTTCAAAAAAATACCTCAGATAGGCAATGTGGTATTGGAAGATAATGTTGAGGTGGGTTCAAATACTACTATCGACCGTGCCACAATGGGCTCAACTATCGTGCGAAAAGGAACCAAATTAGATAATCTGATTATGGTTGCTCACAATGTTGAAATAGGAGAGAATTGCGTGATTGCAGCACAAACGGGTATTGCTGGATCAACCAAAATTGGCAAATATTGCATGTTTGGCGGACAAGTTGGTATTGCTGGACATATAACTATAGCCGATCAGGTTAAACTAGCTGCTCAAAGTGGTGTAGGGAAATCAATAAAAGATGTAGGAGCCATACAAATGGGCGCACCTAGTTTTGATGCGGGACAATACAATCGAACCTACGTGATTTTCAGAAAATTACCTGATGTCGCTCGCCAATTGTCGGCTCTTCAAGCGCAGGTAGCTGAGATTGTAAAAAAAACAGGATTGATAATTTAAAGTTATTATGGCTGATAAACAATGTACAATAGTAAATTCGGTTAGTTTTACCGGAACCGGATTACACACAGGAGTAGAAGTAACGCTTACACTTAACCCCGCTGCTGAAAATCATGGGTACAAATTTAAACGTGTTGATTTACCAGAACAAACTATAATTGATGCTTTAGCCGAAAATGTAACTTTTACTGAAAGGGGAACTGTTCTTGAAAAAGCAGGAGCTAAGGTGAGTACTATTGAGCATTGCTTAGCCGCTTTAAGGGCTTTGGGAGTAGATAACTGCTTAATAGAAGTAAATGGTCCTGAGGCGCCAATTTTAGATGGAAGTGCCATATTATTTGTTGAAGGAATCGAAAAAGCTGGAATTATTGAGCAGTCATTGCCACGAGAGTATTTTGTGGTTCGAGAGAAAATGATTTTCGAAGATGTTGAAAAAGGAATTAAAATAGTGGCTTTACCTGATGATGGTTTTTGTATTGATACTCATATTTCATTTCCTAACTCTGCATTACTTGCCAATCAATATGCCTCTATCGATTCGTTAGCTCTGTTTAAAAGCGAGATAGCACCTTGTCGTACGTTTGTGTTTTTGCACGAAATGGAGTTTTTATTAAAACACAACTTAATTAAGGGAGGCGACTTAAGTAATGCCATTGTAATTGTTGATAAAGAAATTGATCAGGCCGAATTGGATAAACTAGCTGATTTGTTTAAAAAACCTCGAGTTGAGGTTCAGTCAATTGGGATTTTAAATAATGTTGAAATGCATTTTCCCAATGAGCCTGCCCGACATAAACTATTAGATATTATAGGTGATTTAGCGTTAGCTGGATTGCCGATTAAAGGACGTATTATTGCAACTCGACCTGGTCATATGTCGAACGTGGAGTTTGCTAAAATCCTTCGTAAAGAAATTAAAAAACGTCAAATGCAGGTGGAGGCTCCGGCCTACAATCAAAATGAAGCACCTGTTTTTGATATTGTTGCCATAAAAAAAATATTACCACATCGATCACCCTTTTTGTTGGTTGATAAAGTAATTGAACTTGCTGAAAAACACATTGTTGGAGTAAAGTGTGTTACCATGAACGAACCATTTTTTGTGGGCCATTTTCCTGATGAACCAGTCATGCCAGGTGTTTTATTGGTTGAGGCAATGGCACAAGTAGGTGGTATTTTAGTGTTGAGTCAATTGACAGATCCTGAGTGTTACAGCACTTATTTTCTGAAAATTGATAACATTAAATTTCGCAAAAAGGTGGTTCCAGGAGATACTGTTCTATTTAAATTAGAACTTACATCTGAAATTCGTCGAGGAGTTGCGAACATGAAAGGAACTGCATTTGTTGGTAATTCGGTAGTCGCTGAAGGGGAATTTATGGCTCAGATTGCAAAAAATAAAGGTTGATTAACACAATTTGTCTTAAATGAGACAATAAAAAAGATATTAATAAACTCAATTAGAAACAATTAAATCATCGGGTAAAATATACAACCATGATTTGCTTAAAAAACTAATATATGAAACAGCCATTAGCTTATATCCATCCTGAGGCAAAAATAGCCGCCAATGTTGTGATTGAGCCATTTGTGACCATTGATAAAAATGTTGTGATTGAAGAAGGAACTCGCATTGGGCCTAATGTTACAATTATGGAAGGATCCCGAATTGGCAAGAACTGTACAATTTATCCGGGAGCTGTTATTGGTGCTGTTCCACAGGACTTAAAATTTGCAGGTGAAGATACCCTTGCTATTATTGGAGATAATACAACTATAAGAGAATGTGTGACTGTAAATAGAGGAACCATCTCAAGAGGAAAAACCGTTGTTGGGAATAATTGTTTGCTTATGGCATATGTTCACATTGCACATGATTGTATTGTTGGAGATAACGTTATTATTGCCAATGCAACACAAGTGGCTGGTGAAGTAAAAATTGATGATTTTGCAATTATTGGTGGAGCTTCTGCTGTGCATCAATTTGTGCATATTGGTTCTCACGTTATGATTCAAGGAGGTGCGTTAGTTGGCAAAGATGTACCACCCTATGTAAAAGTGGGTAGTGCAAATTTAACATACGGAGGAATTAACTCTATTGGATTGCGACGTCGGAATTATTCTAATGAACAAATCACTGAGATTCAGAATATTTATCGGGTTATTTATCAAAGTGGATTAAATAATTCCGATGCAGTTGAGAAATTGGAAGCCGAAATGCCTGCATCGAAAGAGCGTGATGAGATTATTTTATTCATTAAAAACTCACAGCGAGGTATTATTAAAGGCTATTCACCCCGAAGAGGTGGTGATAATTAACAAAAAGTATTGTAGTTTATATACAATATAAAAAGCTGCCGAACAATGGTTAAACCTAGTTCTGCAGCTTTTTTTTATTAATGACTGATGGGCTGTTTATTTTAAATCCCCAGTTTTAGCTTATTTAATCATGTTCTCGTTGGCAGTAATAAATACTTCAACTCTGCGGTTTTGCGTGCGACCTTCTGCTGTTGCATTATCAGCAACTGGTTGATCGAATGCTAATCCTTTTGTGGTGATGCGAGTACCTACAATTCCATTTTGTGTTAAAAATGCCGCAACTGATTGTGCGCGCTCTAAAGATACTTGTTCATTCGCTTCGCGAGTCCCTATATTGTCGGTGTGACCATTAATGGTAACGTCTGTTTCAGGTGTGTTTTTTAATGAATTAGCAAAGTTTGTTAAAGCGGTTTTTGATGCAGAACTTAAATTTGATTTCCCGGTCGAAAAAAGAATTCCACTATCAAAGAATACCTTTTTGTTGAATTCTATTGTGATAGGAATTAGTTAACGTTTGCTAAAATTATGAGTAGTTTTAGTATGTAGTATTGATTTATGGTCTGCTAAAAAAAACAATTCTACAAACATACGAGGGAATTAATATCAATAGAGAATCATGGACAATTGATTATTTTGCCAGAGAGCAATAACATTCATGCATTTATTAGATCAATCCTCACTGGGGAACAAATTATCTCAGCATCAATTCGCTATTGATATTTATCCCCTGACGTTGCTTAATTGTAATAGAATCAAATAACACTTTCCAACGAGTCACTATTTAATTTCGTCCAAAGAATAAGGTGTTTGCTGATACACGTAGTAGTTTAACCAATTCGAATAGAGCAAGTTGGCATGACTTCTCCAAGTTACACAAGGAGGTTTCGAAGGATCGTTATCTAAAAAATAGTTTCGAGGCAAGTCGATCTCCAAACCTTTTCGAACATCTCTAACATACTCTTCTTTAAGCGTTTGCGAATCGTATTCGGAATGACCTGTAACAAATATCTGACGTCGATCGGTACTCATTGCAATGTACAAACCTGCTTCGGGTGAAGTTGAGAGTAATTTTAGTCCTGGAGTATTTGATACTGTTTCGACTGAGTTACCGGTATAGCGAGAATGAGGTGCATAAAACACATCATCAAATCCACGCATTAAATTCTCTTTTGGATCCAATACTGAATGCTGAAATACACCAAACAGCTTGCTTCCCAAAGGATATTTATTCACACCAAAATGATGGTACAATCCGGCCTGCGCACCCCAGCAAATATGAAAAGTTGAGGTGACGTTCCGTTTACTCCAATCCATTATCTCAAGCATCTCGGGCCAATAATTAACCTCCTCGAACTCCATTTCTTCCACTGGTGCTCCTGTAATTATCATCCCATCGTACTTCAGATGCTTAACTTCGTCAAACGTTTTATAAAAAGTAGTAATATGCTCCCAAGGTGTGTTTTTCGACACATGACTACAAGTCATTAGCAAGTCTATTTCAACCTGTAATGGAGTATTTGAAAGCACTCTTAATAAATGTGTTTCGGTTGCAATTTTTAACGGCATTAAATTAAATAGCAATATCTTCAACGGTCTAATATCCTGATGCATAGCTCGCGATTGAGCCATCAAAAACACATTTTCGCTTTCTAATACTTCGTAAGCCGGCAAGGCATCAGGGATTTTTATAGGCATACTATTTTAGTTTGTATAAACAAAAATGCTCAAGAAAGATGAGACACCTGGTTTATTGTAAGTTATCCGTAATAATTAGTGTTCCTTTGACTGTTTCATTAGGCCAAAAAACAGAATGTTTAAAATGTTATTGATCTGAGTTTTAAAATCATCAAACGACTTTAAATTCATCGATCGAAATAGTGGAACTTCCAATCCTTTAAGTGCTGTAGATATAGCAACTGCAGCTATTGGAATATTCTTTACTTGAAAAATATCTTTTCTAACACCCTCATCTAACATGGTGCGAATCATCTCAACCTCATCTTTTTCGCTCTTACCTTTTATATGATCCAAAAAGTCAAAGCCTCCTTTTACGGTATCATCTTTCATGGCTTGATGATAATTTTCAAGTTCTCGAATGGTTTCCATTCGTACTTTGACATATTTTTTTAGTTTTTCATCAGGCGAAATAGATGATTTCACAATTGCCACCAACTTTTTAAAAAGAATATCAACTTCCCAATCAACAACCGCTTGAAAAATCTCTTCCTTGTTCTTAAAATAATAATAAAGCGAACTTTTTCCTTTATTTAGTCCCTGCGCAATATCCTCCATGGTTGTTTTCTTGTAACCATATCGAGCAAATAACTCTCGTCCTACCTCTAAAATTGCGGTTTTCATCTGATTGGTGTAAACACCTGAATCATTTTCGTTTTCCATTCGAAAAAATTATAAAGGATTAGATTTGTTTAATCACAAAAATAGTAGATGTTTTTTTTGAAATCCCCCTTAATTACTATTTTTTTATAAAAGTTGCTGAGAATGAACCTGCCAGCGCAAAATCTAATTGTTTTCGTTCCAAATTAGCACTTGCAATTCTTATTCGAACAGGATCACCTAACTGATATTTCTTATTATTTCGTCGACCTACAATACAGTAATTCTCAACATCAAAGAAATAAGAATCATCATCTAAATCACGCAGTGGAACCATTCCTTCGCACTTATTTTCAATAATCTCGACATAAAAACCCCACTCGGTTACACCTGAGATGACCCCATCGAACTCGTCGCCCACATGTTCTTTCAAAAACTCGACTTGTTTGTATTTAATAGATGCCCTTTCGGCTTCAGCAGCTCGGCCTTCCATTTCCGATGAGTGTTCGCACATGGCTTCGTACTCATCACCATTTACCGATTTGCCACCATCCATATAATATTGCAATAAGCGATGGACCATCATGTCGGGATAACGACGAATGGGCGACGTAAAATGGGTGTAGTATTCAAATCCTAAACCATAGTGACCAATGTTATGAGTTGAATAAACGGCTTTGGCCATGGTACGCACAGCCAACGTTTCAATAATATTTTGCTCGGGCTTGCCTACAACTGTTGCTAAAAGTTGGTTAAGCGATTTATTTAAATAAGTTGTTGATCCTGAGTTTATTTCATAACCAAATTTTTTGATGAACTTCGAAAACGATTCAAACTTATCAGGATTTGGCTTATCGTGAATTCGATATACAAAAGTTTTGGGTTTGTCGTGATGATGATTACCCGGCTCCTTCTTCCCTACAAATTCAGCAACGCATTGATTTGCCAGCAACATAAACTCCTCAATGAGCTTATTACTATCTTTCGACTCTTTAAAATAAACGCTAAGTGGTTTTCCTGTTTCGTCGATATTAAATTTCACCTCAACACGCTCGAAACCAATTGCTCCATTAGCAAAACGCTTTTCGCGAAGTTTCAATGCCAACTGATTCAATCGCAACATCTCAACCGAATAATCGCCTTGACCGGTTTCAATAATCTCCTGCGCTTCTTCGTAGGTAAAACGCCTGTTCGAATTAATTACGGTTCTGCCAATCCAACTATCTAATACCGCACCTTGTCCGTTTAATTTAAAAACCACCGAAAAACAGAGTTTTTCTTCATTCGGTCGAAGCGAGCAAATTCCATTACTTAACCGCTCAGGTAACATGGGAACTACACGATCAACCAAATAAACCGAGGTTGCGCGATCATATCCCTCCTTTTCAATTAAGGTCCCCGGCTTAACGTAATGAGTCACATCGGCAATATGAACTCCCACTTCCCATATCCCATTGTCGAGTTGTTGAAGCGAAAGAGCATCATCAAAATCCTTGGCATCCCATGGGTCGATGGTAAATGTGGTTACATCTCTAAAATCCCTTCGCTTGGCAATCTCCTCTTCGGTAATTCCAGCACCAATTAACTCAGCTTCGGCATTTACCTCTTCGGGGTAATGATAGGGTAAATTAAACTCGGCCAAAATGGCATGCATTTCGGCCGTATTATCACCGGCATCACCCAATACATCAACTATTTCGCCATTGGGATTTTTAGAATTAGCAGGCCAATCGGTAATTCGAGCAACCGCTTTTTGATTGTCTTTTGCACCATTTAGCTTGTTTAGAGGGATAAAAATATCCTGATAAAGCATACGTCTCTCGGTAACTAAAAAAGCAAAATTCCTAGAAACTTTAACAATTCCAACAAATAAATCGCGCTTACGCTTAATAATTTCAACAACTTCGCCTTGAGATTGTCGGCTGCGACGCTGTGCAAACTTTAAAACTTTTACAATGTCACCCTCTAGTGCTTGATTTAAATTAGCCTGTGCCACAAAAACATCATCACCACCTTCGTCAGGAATAATATAGGCAGCACCAGTGGCAGTCATGTCGACTTTACCAATAATATAGGCATCGCTAGAAATGATTTTGAATTTACCAGGTACAATCTCCGTGAGAGCTCCATCACGCATTAAGGTATACAACAGAACTTGAACGGTTTGCCGATCCGACTTTTTCTCCAGATTCAACAAGCCGGTTACCTGTTTGTAGTTTAAACTACGTTTTACATCTTGATTAAATAAATCAAGAATCATTTTAATTAAAGTCTCTTTTTTGAGACCTTTTTTATTTTCGTGTGGAAATTTTTTCATTCAAATTAGTATAAATTAAGTTCTTCACAAGATACAATGAGGTGTTTTATCTAGCTAATTGGCTCATTAATAGCAGAAACATAAAACAACAAATAGGTCTTAGACCTTAAAACCAAAGTCACCAAGAAATTCAATTACGAATGTGCATTTTTCATTAACGCTCAATGCTAATTTAAACTTCATTGATTTGTTTTTTTGTTTGTAATATACAAAAGTAGTGCATTATCTACCTAAATGAACGAAAAAAACCAATATTATCAAAATAGCTTAAAATGAATACCGCTTTTACTATATCAACTTTGAATAAGTAGAATAATAGAGAGTAGACCGATAGATAGTGTTTGCACGAATACTGAATTTTTCACAGTTTTTGATAAGAAAGCTTCAAAGACAAGGCTTTCGAAATTTTAAAATCAAGGAGTTCTCTTTTGTGAATGACTGTTTTCAAAATGAGAATAACGCAGTATTTGGAATTTTCTTGCAAAGACTAGATAAGATATTTTGGTTATTTCCATATGAATAATATTCTATTTTCATCTTTTTTATCTTCTCTATCTGTCTATAATCTAAAAATCTAAACAGATTATTAAGTATTTAAAGTGTTAAAGAACTAATATCGTTGATTATCAACATGCTTAAAAATCACGATAGTCAATTCAGAACAAAACAATTATCATCAAAAAATAATGGATTTGGATAACTTTTTATTTTAGAATCGTATAAAATTCTAGACTGGTTTTGGATTTAGAACGAATTAATGTATTTTCATTGCCACCAAAATTGGTTTATTAGAATGAATTTTCAACCCTCAAAAAATGCTTAAACAATATAGAAATAGCTTCTTACTAGTTCTTGTGCTTATTCTGGGATTCTCGATAAATAGCCTATCCCAATCGTTTTTGATATATGAAAACGACACGATCAATCAAATTAATGTCTCCAATCAAAAGCAGGGAACTTGGGTGATTTTTGATGCATCGGGGCAAAACATTACCGCTAAAGGAAGTTATTTAGATAATAAAAAGGAAGGTTCATGGATTACTTATTATCCAAATGGATTAATCAAACATGAAATTACTTTTGTAAAAGGTTTGGCAAACGGACCGGCTAAATTTTATTACAATACAGGTCAGCTTTGGGAAGAAGGAACATGGATCATAGACCATTGGTCGGGTTCATATCGTTTTTATTATCCATCGGGCAAAGTGGCTTACGACTGGAACTACAATAAAATAGGGAAACGCCAAGGCGAACAAAAATACTATCACGACAATGGAAACCTTAAGTTTGTTGGATCGTGGGATAATGGAGTTAATGCTAGTCCGCTGAAAATGTTCGACCAAGATGGGAAATTGATGGCCGAGAGAGTTTATCAAGATGGAAATTTCGAGAAGCAAGTGCCATTGGTTTCAGGGCAATCGGACGCATCACCTACCACCAGATTTAACGAAACCGGAGAATACACCATTTATAATCTATCGGGACAAATCGAAAAAAAGGGATATTTCAAAGAAGGACAACTAATTAACGGAGAGCATTTTATTTACGATGCAAGTGGTTTAATATCAACAAAAATCGTTTTTGAAAATGGCCTTCTAAAAAAAACAATGTATTACCAAAATGGTAAATTAGTAAAATCATAACATGCACAATAATCTTTCAACGCCTCATGATAAATCAATCGAAGAGGCGTTTTTTTTAGATGGATATCGATTAGCAGATGGAAATCTTAAAGAAAAATTTACTCCCGACCAACTTTTTACTGCCATCAAACAAATGTACGAAGCCATTGATGGTTTAATTGATTCGTTTATTAGTAGATGCAAGCAAACCAACACAAAAATTGATTGTGCCAAAGGATGTGAGTGGTGCTGCCATCAACCGGTTTTTGCATCAACGCATGAAATGATTTACTTAACTGCCCATTTAAATATTACATTCAATCGGAAAGAGATTCGAATAATGACAGAGATATCGAACCAAAAAGCCGAAAAAACCAACAACAAGCCAATCGCAGATCTTTTAAAAATAAATCAGCCCTGTGCCTTGCTCAGCAATGGAGCTTGTTCGGCTTATGAACATCGGCCTATGGCATGCCGAATTTATCTTTCCTCGAATGTAAAAACATGCTTAAAACGATTCAATCACGAAGAATCAATTGAGCAATTCCCTGCACTATTTGATTTTATACTTCGTGCAGGACGCAATATGAACGAAGGATTTGCATCGCGCTTAAGAGAATTAGGTTATAAAATCACCGAAAATCGGATGGAATATTTCATGCCAAGTCTCTTATCAGCATACCAATTGCAAGAAGATTGGTTCAATGGCAAATCTATTTCTACCGACTTCAATTGGCAGGCTTAACCTTTATCGATAATTTTGTATTTTTACCGCTTGAAAACAATTATCGCTGAAACGAGCCATGTGCAAAATTCACGCACCGATGTTTATTAAGGCGAGTTACATGTGGCCATTGAAAAACAAAATGTAAACAGATAAAACTATCAGGATTAGATTTTAAATACACAGGATAATGATTAAAGACATCATACAACTTAATTAAGCCCTGTAAATCAGTCTTATGTCTTGATACTTGAATCTTGATACTAATTTTTAAACAGATGAACAACAAGCTATTTATATACAATACACTTTCGCGAAAGAAAGAGGAATTTACACCTATCATCCCTAAAAAAGTAGGCTTATATGTTTGCGGCCCTACCGTTTATGGCGATCCTCACTTAGGGCATGCACGAGCAGCCATTACCTTTGATTTATTGTTTCGATATTTAACATTCCTTGATTACAAGGTTCGATATGTTCGCAACATTACCGATGTTGGTCATTTAGAAAACGATGCGGATGAAGGAGATGATAAAATTGCAAAAAAAGCCAAACTTGATGATTTAGAACCCATGGAAGTGGCGCAATATTACACCAATCGCTACCACCTATACATGGATCAACTCAATGTTTTAAACCCAAGTATTGAGCCGCGTGCATCGGGTCATATTATTGAACAGCTGGAGTTGGTAGATACCATTTTAGATAAAGGATTTGCATACGAAAGTAAAGGATCGGTTTATTTTGATGTAGAGAAATACCATCAGCAACATCATTATGGCAAACTATCGGGACGAATTATTGAGGATTTATTAAGTACAACACGCGCATTAGATGGGCAAAGCGAGAAACGCAGCAACCTAGATTTTGCATTGTGGAAAAAAGCCAGCCCCGAACACATTATGCGCTGGCCATCGAAATACAGCACTGGCTTCCCCGGCTGGCATTTAGAGTGTAGTGCCATGAGTGCCAAATACTTGGGCGATCAATTCGATATTCATGGTGGCGGAATGGATTTGCTATTTCCTCATCATGAGTGTGAGATAGCTCAATCCACCATTGCCAAAGGCAAAACACCTGCGCGCTATTGGATGCATAACAACATGATTACCATTAATGGACAAAAAATGGGGAAATCGCTAGGGAATTTCATCACATTAGAGGAATTTACAACAGGCGATCATGCCATGTTGCAAAAGTCGTATTCGCCCATGACTATCCGCTTTTTTATTCTTCAGGCGCATTATCGTAGTACGCTCGATTTTTCGAACGAAGCACTGATGGCAGCCGAAAAAGGTATGCAACGCTTACTTGAATCGCTCAAAACGGTTGAGAAAATAGCTCCTTCAAAATCGTCGGATTTTAATGTAGCTGAATTCGAAAACAACTGTTATTCGGCCATGAATGACGATTTAAACTCTCCCATACTCATTGCTCATTTATTTGATGCCACTCGTGCCATAAACAACATGGCTGCTGGACAACTTTCGATTACCGCAAATGACTTGAAGCAGCTAAAAGATTTATTGAACGCTTTTATTCTCGAAGTGCTTGGATTAACTCCCGAAATGGAATCGTTCAAAGAAGCCGATACACAACTAGCCACCGCCATGGACTTGGTTTTACAATGGCGAGCCCAAGTAAAAGCGAACAAAGATTATGTAACAGCTGATAAAATTCGCGATGAACTAGCCAAAGCCGGCATAACAGTAAAAGATGGAAAAGATGGTGCGATTTGGGAAGTAAAATGAGAATGAGACATGAGAATGAGACACAAGACCATGAGAAAAGTATAAACATCTAAACTCCTAAACAATAAACCCTAACCTCTAAACAACTAAACTATAAACCCATAAACCCATAAACTACAAACCCCTAAACAATAATCCCCATGACAATCAGAAATATATTAGCATTTCCCCTCGTTATATCTCTCGCTGTTGCCTGTCACACTCCATTGAAAAACAACGGAAGTCGATCAACCGAGGTTGAGAAAAAAATAGCGATTCCCGACTTTAATGCCGATAGTGCCTACGAATACACCCGTGCACAGGTAGCATTTGGACCACGAGTTCCCAACACGCAAGCTCATAGAAATTGTTCGGCCTATTTATCGGATAAACTGAAAAGTTTTGGAGCAAAGGTTTTTGTACAAGAGGCCGAATTACGGGCATTTGATCAAACACTCCTTCAATCGAAAAACATTATTGGGAGCTACAACCCAACCTCAAACGATAGAGTATTGCTTTGTGCACACTGGGATTCTCGACCTTTTGCCGATCACGATCCGGATCCAAGCAAACGCAATCAAGCCATTGATGGTGCCAACGATGGTGCCAGTGGAGTTGGAATATTGCTTGAAATTGCCCGTCAGTTACAACAGCTCGACTTACCAATAGGCATTGATATTGTGTTTTTTGATGCAGAAGATTATGGCACTCCCGACCATCTAGAAATTGAATACAAAGAAGATACCTGGTGTTTAGGAAGCCAGTATTGGGCAAAAAATCCACATGTAAAAAACTACTATGCTCGTTATGGCATTTTATTAGATATGGTTGGAGCTGCACAAGCTACCTTTTTCCAAGAGCAATTCTCGGTTGATGTTGCGCCACATATTGTGAAAAAAATATGGGATACTGCTAACAAAATAGGTTATGGGAGCTATTTCCCTTATCACTCAGGTGGTATGATTACCGATGACCATGTGTATGTAAATAAATACCTTAAAATACCAATGGTTGATATTATTCAATACGATCCAGCCTCATCATCAAGCTTTGGAACTTATTGGCACACGCACAACGATACGATGGATATTATTGATAGGAACACGTTAAAAGCAGTGGGTCAAACAGTTTTAACTGTTGTATTAACAAATTAACATCATGGCCTTGCTGCACTCCATGAACACCAACGTGCTTGAAGCGGGCTGCGATGAGGCCGGCAGAGGCTGCCTAGCAGGGCCAGTAGTAGCTGCAGCGGTTATTTTACCTCTTGGTTTTAATCATCCTTGGTTAAACGACTCAAAACTATTAACCGAAAAACAACGCAATGTGCTTCGCCCAATAATTGAAAACGAAGCAATTGCCTTTGGTATTGGTATTGTGGACAATGTGGAGATTGATAAAATCAACATTTTAAATGCCTCAATTTTGGCAATGCATAGGGCATTAGAAAAACTCAGTACAATACCCGAATACATTATTGTTGATGGCAATCGTTTTAAGAAATATGCATCAATAAAGCACACTTGCGTAGTAAAAGGCGATGGTAAATACATGAATATAGCTGCCGCCAGTGTTTTGGCAAAAACCCATCGCGATGCATTAATGGAACAATTAGCCCAACAATACCCGCAATATAACTGGCATAAAAACAAAGCTTACCCAACAAAAGTGCATAGGCAAGCAATTAAACTGCATGGCGTAACGCCCTTACACCGCATGAGCTACAATTTATTGGGTGGAGATGAGCAGTTGAGGTTGTTTTAAAAATAAATTAAAAAATCTCCTTTAACCGCAACTCCAAACACATTTGATTTACTCTTTTTATGGTTAATTCTTTTTTTGAGGTGCTACTGCTTTTTTCTTCTTTTTTATTTTCTTTTTTAAGGACAGCAACATGTAAGTTTAAAAGCAAGCCTAGTTTATAATTGCCTAGTTTTAAATACGCAAAAACATATATGATATACACAACATTTAAAACTTCTACTATATTAATCTTTGTGAAACTTTGTGGATCTTTGAGTCCTTTGTGAAATAGCTATCACACGAAGATTCACAAAGTCAACACAAAGTTGCTCAAAGATAAACTTGCATATTGTCATAGCACCTCAAAAAAAAATTAACCCTTTTTATCTTCATTATCTGTCAATGTAACAAATCCATAACTTAGGACTAAAGCCAATGACACATAATCATTATTGGCAAAATTTCAATAGAAATATTCTCCAAAAAAATGTTCTCGATTTGGGAATTTTACATTAACTTTGTTTCCTGATTGTAAACTATGAAAAGAATATTTGCAAAAAGCACTTTGAGAGAGTTTTGGGCGAAATATCCAGATTCGGAACAGTACTTAAAAACATGGTATGATACTGCAATGAGTTCGGATTGGAAAACACCAAATGATGTTAAAAAGAGTTATGCAAATGCAAGTATTTTAAAAGACAGTAGAATTGTTTTTAATATTAAAGGAAATTCATTTCGATTGGTGATTAAGTTCAATTTCGAGCATCAATTGGCATTTGTACGATTCATTGGAACACATTTGGACTATGATGAAATAAATGCAAACAATATTTAAAATTTGTAATTATGGAGCTAAAACCAATAAAAACAGAGATCGATTACAGAGAGGCATTAATCAGATTGGAAGAAATTTTTGATGCAAAACTGGGTGCTCCAGAGAGTGATGAGCTTGAAATACTTGGATTAATGATCGACGATTTTGAAAATAAACATTATCCGATTGAAGCACCAGACCCGATAGAAGCGATTAAGATACGAATGGAAGAAATGCATCTTAAACAAATAGATTTGATTACAGAGATAGGTGGAAAAAGCAGAGTTTCGGAGATTTTAAACCGTAAACGCAGATTGACCGTTGATATGATTAGAAAGTTGGCAACTCGCTTAAATTTATCTTCTAATTTATTGATTAAAGATTATCAACTAATACAATAGGCACAAAAGTACATCAACTAGCAATTAAACTGCATGGCGTAGCACACTTGCACCGCATGAGCTACAATTTATTAGGTGGAGATGAGCAGTTGAGGTTGTTTTAAAATACAAAAAGCCGACCCTAGAGCCGGCTTTTGATAAAAGTTTGATGAAATACTTATTTTCCTCCAAAAAGAATTCCAACAGTTAAAGTTAATTGATCGGCACTACCTAATACATATTTAGCTTCACCAAAAAACTTATCAGTAAATTTATAACCAGCACCTAGGTTTAAACCAATTTCAGAGCTAGAATTATCTATCGCAGCTCCCAAAAAACCAAATTCTTCAGGTAAATCAATTTTTACAGTCGTATAATTCAAACCACCCAATCCATAAAATTTCTCATTAAAACCATAATGAACATCAGCATTTAATTCCCACCAAGTAATAAGGTCTTTAGGTAGGAAATAAGTAAATCCTGGAACAATCGAAATTTGATCATTAATAACATATTCTCCACGTACATTAAAACCTAAGTTTTTAGCTTCGGTGCCATAAGATAAACCGCCGCCAAACTTAATTTGAGCAGAAGCAACCACAGAAAAACCAGCTAAAACTACCACTAATAAAATTAATTTTTTCATGTTAAATAATTAAAGGTTAATAATGGAAACAAATATATAAAATATTTTATTTGTCCCAATAGGGTTGTTAATAACTTTTAAATCTTATGACTTTGGGTTTTTAATGACAAACATCTCTAATATTACAGAACTATTTTCTTAATTTTCGAGTTTTGCTTAATGCCGAGAGACTACCTGCTATAGTTGAATCATTATTTTAAAATCAGAATCAAAAAGAGTACATTTGGATAGATTTAGAAGTTAATGTGGTCGAATTTGACCACTTTGGAATGTTTTGATTATGAGTAAAAT
>JBBQUP010000033.1:0-30627 GCA_038212305.1 Bacteroidales bacterium | reverse complement strand
TAACAATCATTATTGTTTTTAAATCTTCTATTAAATGTTATTGAATTAACTCCTATAAATTTTTCCCTTGCAATCATTTGACAAAGGTAATTATATTATTCAAATTGGGAGACCTAAACGCCTATACCTATAAGTTTAAATTAATGAATTGGAATTTTAGCAATTCGTGTAGTATGTCTTCCTCCTTCAAAATTGGTTACTAAAAATGCATCAACTATATCTAAAGCTGTATCATTAGTAATAAATCGCGCTGGAAGACTGCAAATATTAGCATCGTTATGTAGCCTTGAAAGTTCAGATATCTCTTTATTCCAGCAAAGTGCAGCTCTAATACCTTGATGCTTATTAACTGTCATATTTATTCCATTACCACTACCACAAACCGAAAACCCTAAATCATATTTTTTATTCTCAATGGCCTGTGCTAAAGAATGGGCAAAATCAGCATAATCACAACTTTCGGCACTATGAGTACCAAAATCCATAACCTCATAACCTTTCATTACTAAATAATCAATAATTCGACCTTTAAGTTCATATCCAGCATGATCTGATGCTAAAGCAATCTTTTTCATATAAATCTTTAATAGTTATTTTGAATCATATTTATTGCAAATATAGTTGTTAATTTCATGAAGTAATAACCTAAATATGTTGTTAATAAAACCGCAATTCTATGTTAATATCACGTTAAATCTATTTTAAAACAATGTCTAACTTTAATTGCTATTCTAACGAAATAATATAATAGAAATTCAACCTTATAAATTCCCAATTGTTTTGATTTAGTTTAGTACTATTTCTTAACACTAAAAAGGAGGTTTCTTAACTAGCTCACTAAAGATATTTATTAGCTTTGTGCACTATTAACAAGCTGTTAAATTAATTAGTTATTAAATTAATAATAAACATTTTACACAAATTTACTCTGTTAAAAACGTTGTCATAAACTTATAATAACTTTAATATTTATAGAATCAAAGTATTTAATGAATAAATTACTGACAATGCTAACAGCCTTTATTATTACTATTAATATTTATATATTTTAAATAATAATATATAGTCATGTTAAAACATTTTAATGAAAATCAATTTTCAAAAGCTGAATTGATAACTGCAATTAACTTATTAAAAAAAGAGAAGAATGCTGTTATTATGGCTCATTATTATCAACAAAATGATATTCAAGATATTGCAGATTTTGTAGGGGATAGTTTAGCTTTGGCTCAGCAGGCTCGTAAAACAAAAGCTGACATAATTGTTTTGGCAGGTGTTCATTTTATGGGTGAAACAGCTAAAATTATTAGTCCTGAGAAGAAAGTTTTAATACCTGATATGAATGCAGGATGTAGTCTTGCAGATAGTTGTCCTCCTAATGATTTTAAAGAATTTGTGGATAAACATCCTGGGTACACTGTTATTACCTATGTAAATACGTCGGTTGAGATAAAGGCATTATCCCATATGGTTGTAACTTCAACTAATGCGAAAGCGATCGTAGATTCCTACCCGTTAAATGAAAAAATAATTTTTGGACCAGATAGAAATTTGGGTAATTACATCAATAGCATTACTGGAAGAAAAATGGTTTTGTGGGATGGAGCATGTCATGTTCATGAAAAATTTTCAATTGAAAAAATTGTAAAACTAAAGAAGGAAAATGCAGATGCACTTATAATTGCCCATCCTGAATGTAAACATTCGATACTGGTGATGGCTGATTTTATTGGTAGTACTGCTGCATTATTAAAATTTACTACTAATAGCGATAAACAAAAATTTATCGTAGCTACTGAATCCGGAATATTACATCAGATGCAGAAATTATCTCCTGCAAAAATATTTATTCCTGCACCACCAAACGATTCAACTTGCGGATGTAATGATTGTGAATTTATGAAATTGAATACTTTACAGAAAATTTACGACTGTTTAAATAACGAGCGTCCTGAAATTATTATAAATGAAAATCTAAGATTAAAAGCTTTAACTTCTATAGAGAATATGTTAGAGTTGTCAAATAAAATTGGTTTATAATGAATTGTTAACTAATTTCAACCGGTTTAGTTTTAGTTATGAATAATAATAGATTGGAGTTAAATATTCTTTTAGTTGAAGATAATTTGCTTAATCAAAAGCTTATATTTTTAAATCTTCAAAAACTTGGGTTTGTAATTGATATTGCAAATAACGGAGTAGAAGCTGTTGATAAAGTAAAATTAAAAAATTACGATTTGATTTTAATGGATTTAATGATGCCTGTTATGGATGGTTTAGAGGCCTCATTATTGATTCGCCAATACGAAAAACAGGTTAACAAGCATACTCCCATTATAGGGTTAACTGCTAATACTTTTGATTCAGATAGAGAAAAATGTTTGCTCTATGGTATGGATGAGTATATGGCAAAACCTTTTGATTTAGTTGAATTTAAACGAGTGTTAGAACAGTTAGAATTAATATAGTAGGAATGGAATTTGACATTCGAAATTCAAATAATGAAGAGAGAGATTATGAAAAAAGCTTGAGACCATTGTCTTTTAGCGATTTTCAAGGACAAAATAAGATTGTTGAAAACTTAAAAATTTTTGTTCAGGCATCTAAACTTCGCGGGGATACATTGGATCATGTTTTACTACATGGTCCTCCGGGATTAGGTAAAACTACTCTAAGTCAAATTATTAGTAATGAGTTAGGATCGGGATTTAAATTAACAAGTGGTCCAGTGCTTGATAAACCTGGTGATTTAGCCGGTTTATTAACAAGTTTAGAAGTTAATGATGTTTTATTTATCGATGAAATACATCGTTTGAGTCCTATTGTTGAAGAGTATCTTTATTCGGCAATGGAAGATTATCGTGTTGATATTATTATTGACAAAGGGCCTGGTGCTCGAAGTATTCAATTACAAATTAACCCTTTTACTTTAATTGGTGCCACTACACGTAGTGGTTTGTTAACTAGTCCGTTACGTGCTAGATTTGGTATTAATTGCCATCTTGAATACTATGATATTAACGTTTTAGAAGGAATCATTAATAGATCAGCTAAGCTGTTAAACATATTAATTGAAAAAGATGCCGCTATTGAAATAAGTCGAAGAAGTCGCGGTACACCTCGAATAGCTAATGCTTTATTGCGTCGCGTTCGAGATTTTGCTCAAGTTAAAGGAAGTGGTAAAATTGATAAAAGTATTACTTTATATGCGTTAAATGCCTTAAGCATTGATTCTTATGGACTTGATGATATGGATCACAAAATACTATTAGCTTTAATTGATAAGTTTCAAGGTGGTCCAGTGGGTTTGAATACAATTGCAACTGCCATTGGAGAAGATAGCGGTACTGTTGAAGAGGTGTATGAGCCCTATTTAATTAAAGAAGGGTTTTTAAAACGAACTCCAAGGGGGCGCATGGTTACTCCTTTAGCATATAGTCATTTAAACCGAGAAATTGGGTTTCAACAAGGTGGATTATTTTAAGTAAATACTTATGAGCGGTATTAAAAAATTGGCGGGCGAAACCATTGTTTATGGAGTTAGTACAATTTTAGGTCGGTTTCTTAATTGGTTTTTGTTGCCATTGTATTTACGTGTTTTATCTGTCGAGGACAATGGTTATTTAACCTACGTTTATGGTTATATCGCAGTTTTTCAAGTTATTATGACTTTTGGTTTTGAAACTGGCTTTTTCCGTTATGCCAAAAAAAGCACAATAAAAGATGTGTTTACTACTCTTTTTATTTCAACAGCTTTTATTGCAGTTTTAATTCAGGTTGGTTTAATGTCTAATCAAAGCTATTGGTCTCAACTAATTGACTTAAAAGGTTATACAAAATTAATTGGGATAGCTGGATTAATACTCCTTTTTGATGCGGTATCTAATCTTCCTTATGCAGTTTTGCGATTCGAAGGCCGATCTTTAAAGTACGGATTACTAAGGTTTTCGCAAGTATTAATTACAATAACGCTCAACCTCTTTTTTCTATTGGTGGTGCCTAAATTGGAAAATAAAGGAATATTAGTTTTTCAGAAACTCGGAATTTTTGGTGATAATATGTTAGTTAATGTGTTTATAGCTAATTTATTGGGCTCGTTTTATTCAGTTATTGTTTTAAGTAAAACTATTGTTATTTATTTTTCAAAATTCGATTATAAAATTTTTAAGGAGGTTTTTATTTATTCGTTTCCATTAATGATTATCGGTGTGTTAGGGATGATTAATTTAAATGTAGATAAAATTCTATTACCACATTTAATTCGATCTAATCAGGGTTTCGAATCTTTAGGAATTTATGGAGCTAATTTTAAAATTGGGGTGTTAATGGCAATATTTACTCAATCATTTCGATTAGCTTTTGAACCTTATTTTTATAAAAATCGAGATGAAGCAAATATTAAAAATAACTATGCCGATGTTTTAAAGTTCTTTACCATTTTCGGTATGATTATTTTTCTGGGAGTGTTATTGTATATGGATATTGTTAACATCTTAATTACCGATAAGTACTCGTCAGGGAATGTTATTATTCCGTTTGTATTATTAGGACAATTATTTTTTGGGATGTACTATTCAATTTCATTATGGTATAAATTAACTGATCGAACATATATGGGTATGTACCTTACATTTATTGGCTCTATTCTTGGCGTTGCTGGAAATTTTATATTTGTTCCAATATTTGGATATATAGGTGCTGCTTTATCTGGAACAATAAGCTACTTGTTTATGTTGGTTATTTCGTATTATTTAGGGCAGAAATATTACTTTGTTCCTTATAACTTAAAGGTCATTTTAAAGTATATTTTTTTAGGCATCGGAATATATTTAATTAGTTATTTTTTCGTACACGGTACTTTGTTTTTGAAATTAGCTCTTAATTCGGTACTATTTATACTATTTTTGTTGATTGTATTTGTTTTAGAGAAGAAAAGTTTATTAAAATATCGTTTAAATGCTAGTACGAATAATTAATAAAAGCAACAATCCTTTACCTGCTTATTCTACTATAGAATCCGCTGGAATGGATTTACGTGCATTTTTAGATTCAGCCATTGTATTAAAACCTTTAGAAAGAACGTTGGTTCCTACTGGTCTATTTATTGAGCTACCACTAGGATTTGAAGCCCAAATAAGGCCAAGAAGTGGATTGGCATACAAGCATGGAATTACAGTCTTAAATACGCCTGGAACGATTGATTCTGATTACAGAGGTGAAGTTAAAATTATTTTGATTAATCTCAGTAGTGAAGATTTTGTAATACAAAGTGGTGAGCGAATTTGTCAAATGGTAATAGCTAAGCACGAAACTGCTCAATTAAATGAAGTTGAAATAATTGAAGATACAGTGCGAGGCGAAGGAGGTTTTGGCCATACCGGAAAATTGTAATTTTCTTGGTAATATAGTTGTGTTGATGTAAAATCTATAGTTTGTAAGTTTAGTTGTGATAACATGAAAGGATTTAGATTTTTAGTTGTTTTTTGTGCGATTTTGATATCTTCTTGTGGAGTTAAAAAGCATGTCCCTAAAAATGAAACTATTAAAGATAGTAAAGGAGTTGTTTTAACCGATGAGCAAAAGCGCAAGTTCGATTTTTTCTTTTATGAAGGAAATAGAGAAAAAATGTTGGGCAATATCGATAAAGCAGGTTCGTATTATTCGGAGTGTCTTAAAATTGATAAAAGATCCAGCGCTTGTATGTTTGAGCTGGCTAATATATATATCAGTAATAAGCAACTAGATAAGGGCATACAGTTACTCGAAGAAGCTGTTAGAAATAATCCCTCTAATGTTTGGTATCGAGTCTTTTTAGGAGAAATTTATCAGGAAAATAGTCAGGTTGATAATAGTGTGGTAATTTATCGTGATTTAGTAAAGGAGTATCCAAATAACGACGAGTATATTTACACTTTAGCTCAACTTTATGCTCAGAGTAAAAATTTTAAGGAAGCATTAGATACTTATTCTATTTTGGAGAAGAAAAGTGGTGTTAATGAAACTATAACTTTAGAAAAAGAGCGAATTTTATTGCAATTAGGAAAGGAAAAGCCTGCAATTGAGGAAATAGATAAGCTTATTAAAGTTTTTCCTGCTGAGATTAAATATTTGAATTATAAAGGAGATTTATTTACTTTTTTCAAGAATTTTAAAGATGCAGAGGATATTTATCGAAGTGTGCTTTTAAAGGATCAAACCAATGAAAATGGTCTGTTTTCGTTGGCTAATTTGTACATTCAAAAAAACGATACCATTAGGTTTTTGGAATATTTTACAAGAGGTATCAATTCTAATAGTGTTGATCTTGAACTAAAATTGCAAAAACTTTTGCCTTTTTTACTTAGTAATGAAAAGGGTAGCAAAATTATTGGTGATTCTTTATTGGAATCTTATTTGATAAAGTTGATTGAACTAAATCCAACTGATGCTGGAGGTTTTATATTTATCGGAAATTTTTATAAAATTCAGAATAAAAAGCAGTTAGCATTATCTAATTATGAAACGGCATTAAGTATTAGTCCCGGTAATGAGCAATTGTGGCAAGATGTTTTATTGTTATCCTTGGAACTAAATAATTCTGCTCAGTTAGTAGCAAAATCGTCTGAAGCGATTTTATTATTTCCAACTAATACATTTTTCTACTTTTTAAAAGGGAATGGTTTGTTTAGAGAGGACAAAAGTCTGGAATCTTTAGAAGTTCTTAAAACGGGATTGAGTTATGTGGGTGATAATGCTATATTAAAATTACAATATTATTCCTCATTAGGTGATGTATACTATAAGTTGGGAGAAATTGACAGTTCTTTTATTAGTTATGAGACTGCATTGAAGTTTAATGATAAGTATTTGCCAGTTTTAAATAATTACAGTTATTATCTGTCTTTAGAGAAAAGAGATTTGGATAAGGCAGAGAAAATGAGTGGACGTTGTATTGAATTGGAACCGGCTAATAATACCTACTTGGATACTTATGCTTGGGTTCTTTTTGTTAAGAAACTCTATTTAGAATCTAAATTTATTATCGAGAGAGCTATGGATAATGGCGGAGATACAAATAATCTTATTATTGAACATTACGGAGATATCCTCTTTAAAAATGGATACAAAGACGAGGCTATTATTCAATGGAATAAAGCCAAAGAATTAGGAAATGATTCTAAGATTTTGGAAAGAAAGATATTAGAAGGAATTTATATAGAAGAAGAATAGTGAGAGGTTTTTATTATAGACTTGTATTTGTGTTTGTTATACTTCTGATTGGTTGTAAATCAACGAAATTGGGTATTAATAAGTCATTTGAGGAACCGATAAAAAATATTTCGGATCAAAAACTTATTAAAGGATTAGAAGATAATCGCAACGACTATAACAGCATATTTGTAAAAAAAGCAGATGCCAATGCAAAGTTTGGCGATAACAAATTAAGTTTTAAAGCAGCTATTTTTATACAGAAGGATAGTCAAATTGTAATTTCTATTACTGCTTTAATGGGGATTGAATTATTTAGAATTAGGCTTACTCCTGATGAAATTGTATTAATTGATCGCACCAAAAAGGAAACGGTTTATACCAATTATAATTATTTAAGCAAAAAGTTTAATATTGATGGAGATTTTTATGTTTTTCAAGCAATTCTATCTAATAATATTTTTTGCTATCCTTTTAGTGATGGATCTATCGATTGTTTAAAGAAGTTTAAGCATGGCGTTGAAAAGCACTTGTATTCGTTTCAAAGTTTAAAAGATGGTCGATTATTCCGTTTAGGTAGACGCGATGATTTAGAACGGTTTGTTTTTATTGATTTTTTGGTTATTCCAGGGATTTTTAAAGTTAAGGAAATGAACATGGAAAATTTCGAGTTTAATTCAAAGCTAAAAGTAGTCTATGGTGATATAACGGATTATGACAATGTACATTTTCCTTCATCATTGAATATTGAAGGAAGTAAAGGAAATTCAAAATTAGAAGTACTTTTGGAATTTAAACAAATTGAGTTTAATAAAGATTCATCTATTAGTTTTCGTACCAGTGACAAATATAATGAAGTGGTATTTAAGTAATTTATTTTTGTTTGTTTTGGCTTTTTTTGTGCCTCTTATAGGTCAAGATATGTCCAGTTTTTCGAAGGAAAAAGATCGGCTTTTGCGTGACATTGAGTTAACTAATAGCTTACTTGAGAGTACTAGAAAGGCGCAAGTAAATGAATTACAAGTTATTAACCTTATTCAAGCAAAAATTTTTAGCAGACAAAAATTAATTGAAACATATGTTTCAAAATTAGATGATATAAATTTAGCAATTCAAAAAACTGATTCAACTTTAGGTAATTTAGAGAAAGATATATTAATTGGTAAGAAGGAATATGAAAAATTAATTCTAGCTGCTTTTAAAAGGAGGAATAAAATGGACTTTACCCTCTTTTTTCTCAGTAGCGAATCATTTAATCAGGCATATGAAAGATATCGAATGATAAATGAGTTAAACCGATATCGTAAAAGTCAATTAGTTATTTTAAGCAATACTTATCAAGCATATAACATACAGAAAAAAAAGTTAGATGATTTAAAAATGCAATTAAAAGTGATTATTAAAGATAATCTCTCCGAAAAAGATCAACTTGCGACCGAACAAACTCAAAAAGAGCGGTTTGTCAAAGATCTTAAATCAAAAGAAAGGAGATTGTTAAGTGAAATTGCTGAAAAAAAGAAGCAAAGTGAACTTTTAGAGGAAAAGATTAGAGAGTTAATTTTAGCTAGTAAAAGCTCCAAAAGTAGTTATTCGAATTCAGATTTTGGAAAAAATAAGGGAAAGCTATTATGGCCTGTTTCAAATGCTATTATTTTAAGTTATTTTGGCGAGCATGATCATCCTTCATTAAAAGGTGTTAAGGTTAAAAATAATGGCGTAGATTTTAAATTGGGAAGTAATTATAGGGTTAGTAATATTTTTGAAGGAGAAGTTTCACGTATAGTAAGTATTCCAGGGTATAATAAAGCTATTATTGTGCGACATGGTAAGTTTTTAACTGTATATGCCAATATGGATGTTGTGTATATGAAAGCTGGTCAACATGTTAAATCTGGTGAGCTTCTAGGTGAGGTTTTCAAACAAGAAGGGATTAATTCTGGGGTATTGCATTTCGAAATTTGGGATGAAAATAGTAAAGTTAATCCAGTTGAATGGCTTAAGATGTAGCTATTTGGACTATGTTTTTTAAGCAAAAGGAAATATTTTAAGCAAAAAGTAACTAATTAAAAGTAATTTAGTATAACAAATCACATGAAAGTAGATTGGTTTGATGAAAATAACTTGATTTACTTTTTATAGTTTAATTTTCTTATTATTTTTAAAAAGAAAAAAATGGAAATGGTTGTAGACAAATTAGTTTTTAAATCCGATATAAAAAATATCAGTTTAGTTGAAAAACTAATTGATGATATATCCACTGTGAATGAGATTCACAGTGATGTATACGGCAAAGTATTATTAGCTGTGGTTGAAGGAGTTAACAACGCTATTGTCCATGGGAATAAATTGAATAAGGATTTAGATGTTGTTTTAACTTATTATGTTGATAATGAGAAAATTGAGTTTGCGATTATCGATAAAGGTAACGGTTTCGATTTTGCAAATGTTCCCGATCCAACCATTCCTGAAAATCTCGAAAAATCACATGGTCGCGGTATTTTTTTAATGAACCACCTAGCTGATGGAATAGAGTTCTTAAATAATGGAAGTGAAGTTAAACTTAGATTCAATTTGTAATTGTGGCTGTGGATTTTTATTGCGAAAACGTTGATATTCCCGATATCGATAAGAATAAAATTATTGAATGGTTAGATAAACTGGTTTATAGTTATAAAAAAGAATTTGGAGATTTAGCAATTATTTTTTGTAACGATGAGTATATTTTATCTATTAATAATCAATATCTTAAGCACAATTACTATACCGATATTATTTCCTTCGATTACTCCTTTGAAGATGTGTTAGCAGGTGATCTTTTCATTAGTCTCGACACAGTTTATTCGAATTCAATAGAATTACAAGTTGCTTATTTAAATGAAGAACTTTTAAGAGTTATTTGTCATGGTGTTTTTCATTTACTTGGATTTAAGGATAAAACTAAGATTCAAAAAGAAAAAATGCGCTCTTTAGAGAATGAAGCTCTAATTCTTTACAACAATTTGTAAAAGCAATTTGTTACAGATTCCTAATTCTTTGTCCATGGATTTTAATTTTGATGTAATTGTTGTTGGCGGTGGTCATGCTGGTTGTGAAGCTGCTGCTGCTGCTGCTAATTTGGGTAGTCGTGTGTTGTTGATCACCATGGATCTTAATAAATTGGCGCAAATGTCATGCAATCCTGCCGTAGGAGGAATTGCCAAAGGACAATTGGTTCGAGAAATTGATGCTATGGGTGGATATATGGGTTTAGTTACTGATAAATCTAGTATTCAATTCCGGTTATTGAATCGCTCAAAAGGCCCAGCTATGTGGAGCCCTCGATCCCAATGCGATCGAATGATTTTTTCTACTGAATGGAGACGAATTTTAGAAAATATAGATAACTTGTATCTGTGGCAAGACACAGTAAATGAGTTGATTATAGAAAATTTCAATCAAGTATCGGGTGTAATTACTCAACAAGGAGCTCGGTTTACTTCGAAAGCTGTTATACTTACTAATGGTACTTTTTTTAATGGATTATTACATATTGGAAAAGTTCAATTAAATGGAGGTCGAATATCGGAACCTGCATCTTATGGAGTTGTTGAGCAGCTAGAAAAGTTAGGTATTACCTCAGGGCGCATGAAAACGGGTACGCCTGTAAGAATTGATGGGCGGACAATTAATTTTTCTGCTACCGAAGAGCAATTTGGTGATGAAGGAGATAATAAATTCTCCTACTTACCCGGACATAATAAACATTTAATTCAACGAAGTTGTTTTTTGACTTATACAAATAGTGATGTTCATCAAGAACTGAGAAATGGGTTTGATGATTCGCCTATGTATAACGGTACGATACAAAGTATTGGACCTAGATATTGTCCAAGTATTGAAACTAAGATAGTTACATTCAGTGATCGTGATCATCATCAACTGCATTTAGAACCTGAAGGCGAATATACAAATGAATACTATTTGAACGGTTTTAGTTCAAGTTTATCTCTCCAAACTCAAATCGAGGCATTGAAACATATTCCAGGTTTAGAGAGTGCTTATATTTACCGTCCAGGATATGCTATTGAGTATAATTATTTTGATCCTACTCAATTGCATTCTAATTTGGAAACTAAAAAAATTGATGGATTGTTTTTTGCTGGGCAAATTAATGGAACTACTGGTTACGAAGAAGCTGGAGCCCAAGGATTAATGGCCGGAATTAATGCACATTTTAAAGTTTGTAATAAAGAACCTTTCGTTCTAGCTCGTGATGAAGCTTATATTGGAGTACTTATTGATGATTTAGTAACAAAAGGGGTTGATGAGCCATACCGAATGTTTACATCCAGAGCTGAGTATCGAATTTTGTTACGTCAAGATGATGCAGATGAGCGCTTAACAATAAAAAGTCATTCTTTAGGATTAGCTTCCAATAAGAGAAAAGAATTAGTTTTGCAAAAAATTAAAGTTCGAGATGAATTGGTCAATTTTATTACTAATTTTTCTGTGACACCTGAGCAAATTAATGTTTTGTTATTGACTAATGGGACTTCTGAAATTAAAGCAAAAACTAAGTTAAAAGATATATTGCTTCGTCCTCAAATATCTATTCATGATTTAATTGGAAATATTTCACAATTAAAAGAACATTGTGAAAATATTGAGTTTCATAGGAAATTAGAAATCTTAGAATCTGCTGAAATTAAAATAAAATATTTTGGCTATATAGATCGAGAAAAATTAGTTGCGGATAAATTAAAAAGATTAGAGAATATTCGCATTAAAGGAAAATTCGATTACTTAAATATTCAAATGCTTTCCACCGAGGCTCGACAAAAATTAAATAAAATAGAGCCTGAAACAATCGGGCAAGCTAGTAGAATTATTGGAGTATCTCCAAGCGATGTAAGTGTGCTTTTAGTTCTTTTGGGAAGGTGAAAATGTTCCACGTGGAACATTTAAATAATTCGACATGATTATTAAGGGAAATATAGTAGATTGGACAAGTCGAACAATTTTTTCTGGCGAGGTGAATATTCAAAATGGAATAATTGTTTCAATTCGACCCATTCCAGAATCAACCAATGGTTTTATTTTGCCAGGTTTAATTGACTCCCATGTACATATTGAAAGTTCTATGGTTACCCCATTAGAGTTTAGTCGAATGGTAATGCCTCATGGGACTGTAGCAGTTGTTTCAGATCCACATGAAATTGGAAATGTATTGGGCGTAGAAGGAGTTGATTACATGATTAAATCAGGAGAGCAATCTCCGTTGAAGTTTTTCTTTGGAGCGCCCTCGTGCGTTCCTGCAACTAATTTCGAAAACTCTGGTGCTATAATAGATTCTGACGAAGTAGAAAAATTGCTTTCACGAGATGATATTTGGTTCTTATCCGAAATAATGAACTTCCCAGGTGTTATTTACGAAGACGTAAGTGTTATGTCTAAAATAACGGCTGCAAAAAAATTCAACAAGCCTATCGATGGGCATGCACCAGGTTTGGCTGGCAAGGATTTGAATAAATATGTTTCTCATGGAATTAGTACCGATCACGAATGTTTTACCCTAGAAGAAGCTTTAGCTAAGATTAATTTAGGAATGAAAATTCAAATTAGAGAGGGAAGTGCAGCAAAAAATTTCGATACGCTTTCAACTTTAATTCAATCACATCCTAGCCAAGTAATGCTATGTACCGATGACAGTCATCCAGATGATTTGCTTAGTCGAGGACATATAGATTATTTATTTAGGAAGGGTCTTTCTTTGGGCTACTCGGTATTTGATTTAATTCAAGTTTCTTCTGTCAATGCAGTCAATCATTATAATCTTCCCATTGGATTATTGCGAGAAGGAGATGCAGCTGATTTTATTGTGGTTGATTCACTTGAGTCCTTTCATGTAATTCAAACTTATATTAATGGAGTTGAAGTTTATAATAGATTAGGCTCGGAATTAGAATTACCTTCTATTGTTAATGTAATTAACCATTTCAACTGCAATCCAATTTCCGTTGAGTTATTGAAATTGCAAATCCCTGAATTGGCTAAATCTATAAAAGTTATTGATTTAATAGAAGGTGAATTAGTTACTTCTACTTTTAACTGGAAAACCTTTAAGGGTCAGTTAACGGCATCGGTATCTGAAGATATTTTAAAGTTGGTTGTTGTTAATCGGTATAATCCTAGAGGAATTCCTGGAATAGGATTTGTGCGTGGTTTTGGTTTGAAAAAGGGAGCGATTGCTGGATCTATTGCGCACGATAGTCATAATATTATTGCAGTGGGAACAAGTGATGAAAATTTGACATTAGTAATTAATGATGTAATTAGTAATAAGGGTGGGTTATCGTTGTTTAATGGGGAGGAATTATTCTCTCTTGCTTTGCCAATAGCAGGTTTAATGTCTGATAAATCGGGGAAAGTAGTTGCAAATATGTATGAAAAGCTCAACAGGGAAGTTCATAAAATGGGTGGTAAACTTAAAGCGCCTTTTATGAGTTTATCGTTTTTATCGCTTTTAGTTATGCCCGAATTGAAATTAAGTGATAAGGGACTATTTGATGGGAAAAACTTTAATTTTACTCAGCTTTTTGATGAATGAAAAATACGAATGATTCTTTAGAGATTAATTTGAAACAATTGGTTTCACTATTACCTGATGCACCTGGTATTTATCAATTTTTGGATAAATCAGGTGTAATTATTTATATTGGGAAAGCTAAGAATTTAAAAAAGCGTGTTTCGTCTTATTTTAGTAAAATTCACGACAGTGGAAAAACTAGAGTATTAGTACGAAAGATCGAAGATATTCATCATTTGGTGGTTGATAGCGAAGAAGATGCTTTATTCCTTGAGAATAATCTAATTAAGAAATATCAACCACGTTATAATGTTTTATTAAAAGATGATAAAACATTTCCATGGATTGTAATTCCGAATGAACCATTTCCTCGAATCATTCATACGCGGACGGTAATAAAAGATGGATCGACCTATTTTGGTCCTTATACATCTGGGTTGGTGGTGAAGACTTTACTTGAATTATTCCGGAAATTATATCCTATTCGTACTTGTAGTTTAGCTTTAAGTGAAACAAATATTAAAGCAGGGAAGTTTAAAGTGTGTTTGGAGTATCATTTGGGAAATTGTAAAGGTCCCTGTATTGGTGAATATTCTAATGAGTTATATTTCTCCCATATTAAGGAAATAAAGAATATTCTTAAAGGCAATATCGCTTTAGTTGTCAAGTATATGAAGCATAATATGACCGATTTGGCTAATTCATATGAATTTGAAAAGGCAGAAGTTGTTAGATTAAAAATAGCAGTATTAGAGAGTTTTCAAAGTAAATCAACTATCGTTAATCCAAAATTGCATGATGTTGATGTCTTTTCAATCGATGAAGATGAGATATCAGCCTATGTCAATTTCCTGAAAGTCTCGAATGGAGCCATTATTCAGGCCTATACTGTGGAATATCGAAAACGTATGGAAGTATTATTACCGGAGCTTCTATCTTTAGCAATTGTCGAAATTCGAGAGCGGGTAAATAGCTTATCTCGTGAAATAATTGTTCCATTTTTACCTGATGTTGAATTATCAGGCATAGAATTTACGATTCCAAAAATTGGCGATAAAAAGAGTTTATTGGAATTATCGGAACGAAATGTCAAGTTTTTTAAACTTGAAAAAATGAAACAGCGCAGCATTGTGAAAAAGGAGCCTAATGAAGTAAGGGTTCTAAAGACTTTGCAAAAGGACTTGAATTTAAGTAAGTTACCAATTCATATCGAGTGTTTTGACAATTCAAATATCCAGGGTAATTTCTCTGTTGCTGCCTGCGTTGTATTTAAAAATGCCAAACCAAGTAAAAAAGATTATCGCCATTTTAATATTAAAACAGTTGAAGGGCCTGATGATTTTGCCTCTATGGAAGAGGTGGTTTTTCGTCGGTACAAGCGTTTTATTGATGAAGCATTGGATCTCCCTAATTTAATAATTATTGATGGCGGCAAAGGACAATTAGGAGCAGCACTAAATTCATTAAGGTTATTGGGTATTAGTATCCCAATTATTGGTATTGCTAAACGTTTAGAAGAAATTTTTTTCCCAGGAGATCCAGTTCCTCTTTATTTAGATAAAAACTCTGAATCTTTAAAGTTAATTCAGCAATTGCGTAATGAAGCTCATCGGTTTGGTATAACTTTTCATCGGAATTTAAGATCAAATCAATTTATTAAATCCGAGTTGGATAGTATTAAAGGAATAGGCGAAAATACAATTAAAAAATTGCTAACTCAGTTTAAGTCAATAAAAGAGATTAATCTATTAACTTTTAATGAGTTAGAAGCGGTAGTAGGTAAGTCAAGGGCGCAAATTGTATTTGACTATTTTCATCCAAATAAGTAAGAGGATATAAATTAAAAAAACAGATATTCCTCGTTTTGTGTTGGGGATAGCCCTAATAAATACAACGGGTTTAAAATATGGTTTCTTACAGTATTTAAGTCGTGATTTAAGCCTTTTACCGATTTTGAAATAGTTTGTATTTCTTCATTCCATTTGTTAGCTGAAATAATTGCCTCAGTTATTGCTCCTTTACTTACATGTAAGTTTATCACAAGAGTTAACGTATTAATTAAAGTAATTCTTTTTTTAAATTCATAATTAGGACTATATCCGTAATTCCACTCCCAAGTTTCATATTTAGTTACTGATAAATTTTTAATGAACTCGTAATCTTGGTCTGAAAGAACATATGTTGATGGATATTTTTTTATAAAAAAGCGCATTAAGCTATTCATAAAAATACTTATCGACAATTCGGAAGTTGTATTTGCCGAAATGGTGGTTACCATACTTCTAACCGATTTAACGCTATGTCCTTGGTATTTATTTGGATCTGTTTTTAACGTTTCTGATAGGTTAGCTAAATTACTATTAAACAATAGTGTGCCATGATGCATTACTCTATTCTTAAACACATGAGACGCATTGCCTGAGATTTTTTTGTTGTTAATGAGCAGATCATGTCGACCACCCATTTCTGCATTTATGTTTTGATCTTTAAGTGCATCTAAAATTTGTTGTGTATAGTGAGTAAAATCAACTAGTTTGCTTTTTTCTTCTCCAGAAGTAATAAAACAAAAATTGATATTTCCTTCATCATGATATACAGTTCCTCCGCCTGATAACCGGCGAAATATTGGTATATTATGGTTGTTAGTATAAGCAAAATTTATTTCGTTGTATGTATTTTGATGCTTGCCAATTACAATACAAGGCTCATCGATATATAAAAATAGGAATGAGTCAGAAGTATGTTTAAGTAAAAATTCTTCAGTCGCTAAATTAAAAGGAGCATAAGTAGAATCAGACACAAGTATTTTCATAAGAATATGAATAATAATATATTAAAGCGATTATTTAAATATATACATTAAATAAAATAATATTGGTATTTCTTTTACGTTGTAGAATAGAGAATTGAAAATGATTAAATAGAAAAAATAAATCCTATATCTTTGGTTAAAATAGTTTGAATGAAAGTTGTATTGCAGCGTGTATCAGAAGCAAGCTTAAAAGTTGATAATTGCAAATATAGTGAAATTGGGTTTGGATTATTTGTGTTGGTTGGATTTACATCTGATGATACGAGTGAAGATTTGCAGTGGATGAGTCAGAAAATTCTCAATATTAGGCTTTTTAATGATGAACAGGGTGTTATGAATAGATCCGTCATAGAAATAAAAGGAGAGCTGTTGGTTGTTAGCCAGTTTACCTTAATGGCTCGTACTAAGAAAGGAAATCGACCTTCGTATATGGATGCTGCACCACCCGAAATTGCTATTCCACTATATGAGCAATTTTTAACTGTGATGACGAATCAATTTGGGAAAGAGATAAAAACAGGACAATTTGGGGCAGATATGGCTATTTCATCTACCAATGTTGGACCTATCACCATTGTTATAGATAGTAAATTAAAAGTTTAGATGTATTATGGAAATAACTATAAATCAATTACAAAGCAATATTGAAAGTTGGATAAAAACGACAGGAGTAAGGTATTTTAATGAGTTAACAAATTTGGCAATTTTAACGGAAGAGGTTGGAGAGTTAGCTCGAGTTATGTCACGAACATTTGGAGAACAAAGTTATAAGGATGGCGAGAAAAGGGAATCTTTATCCGATGAACTAGCTGATATTCTTTGGGTTGTAGTTTGTTTAGCCAATCAAACAGGCGTTGATTTAACACAAGCGATTCATGATAATATGGCAAAAAAGACTCAAAGGGATGAAAACCGGCATCGGAATAATAGTAAGTTAAAAAGTTAATGTAACTTTAAGTTATTGATTTAAAATAAATATATCATGGAGCATTTTTTCGCGAATTTCAAGAAAGATTTTGATATTAATGAAGTTCAATCATCGGTGGCGGCTATTAAAGCTGAGCTGTTAACTCATGAGATAGACGTTAATGACTTGTCGTTAATGTTCAATTGCATTGATTTAACATCTTTAAATAGTGATGATTCTACTTACTTGATTAAGGAATTTTGCGAAAAAGCAAATGATTTTGGGATTGAATTCCCTAATTATAAGTCTGTTGCGGCAGTTTGTGTTTATCCTGTTTTCGCTCCAGTTTTGAAAACATCCTTGAAATATCCAGGCATTAAAAAAGCGGTTGTTGCCGGTGGTTTTCCGTCGTCGCAAACCTTTACCGATATTAAAGTGGCCGAAACAAAGCGAGCCATAGAATTTGGTGCCGATGAAATAGATATGGTTATTTCCATTGGTGAATTCCTTGATGAGAACTATGAGTTCATACTCGAAGAGATTCGAATGATAAAAGAAGCCTCAAAAAATGCTCATTTAAAAGTTATTCTCGAAACAGGTTTACTTTCTGATCCTGAGGTTATTTGGAAGGCTTCTTTATTGGCTATGGAGGGCGGAGCTGATTTTATTAAAACATCAACCGGTAAAACCACTGTTTCAGCAACGCCTGAAGCTGCTTATATTATGTGTCAGGCAATAAAAGCGTTTTACAAACAGAGTGGCAAAAAAATTGGATTTAAGGCTGCCGGAGGCATTTCCACTTCAACAGATGCCATTGTGTATCTTGAGATTGTTAGGCGAGTTTTGGGTAGCGAATGGGCCAATAATGAGCTGTTTCGCATTGGAGCAAGTCGTTTAGCCAATCAACTTTTAAGTGATTTGAAAACCATAGAAACAGGAACTGCCCAAACCATTCATTATTTTTAAGGTTATTTGCTACGTTCAATTACATAGTCAACCAATTGAATCATTGATGTTTTAACATCCGAATCGGGATAAATGGTTAAACAATCAATAGCTCTGTTTTTGTATTCCATCATTTTTTCGCGAGCGTAGTCTAGTCCACCTTTTTCTTCAACCAGCGAAATTATTTTCTGTATTTTGGTGTTCTCTTTGTGATGTTTGCGAATGGTTCGGAGTAACTCTCTTTTTTCGGAAGATGTGGCATTGTTCAAAACGTAAATAATGGGCAAGGTCATTTTTTTCTCCTTCAAATCATTACCTGTTGGTTTGCCTATAATTCCATTGCGCTCGTAATCAAATAAATCATCGCGTATTTGAAACGCAATACCTAAGTTTTCGCCAAAGAGTTTCATGTTTTCAACATGATCATTATCAGCTCCTGATGTTAGTGCACCTGAAGCAGTACATGAAGCTAACAGACTTGCTGTTTTTTTACGAATGATATCAAAGTAAATGGATTCGGTTATATCGAGTTTTCGGCTTTTTTCAATTTGCAACAATTCGCCTTCACTCATTGCTTTTACAGCTTGCGATACTAATTTAAGCACACCAACTTGATCGTAGTCAAGTGCGGTTAATAGGCCTTTCGATAAATAAAAATCGCCAACAAGCACAGCAATTTTGCTTTTCCAAAGTGCATTAATCGAAAAAAATCCACGTCGCTGATAGGTTTCATCCACTACATCGTCGTGAATAAGGGTAGCTGTATGCAGAATTTCGATAAGCGAAGCCGCAACATGAGTTGCTTCAGTTACTGTTCCATTAAGTCGTGCTGACAAGAAAACAAGCATTGGTCTGATTTGCTTGCCTTTACGCCTGATAATATAGGTTGTAATAATATCTAATAGGGCAATGTCGGTTTTTAACCTTGCCTTAAAAAAAGGTTCGAAAGTTTGCATTTCCTCTTTAATAACCTGTTTTAATTGGTTAAGTTCTGACATGATTAATTTGTTTTTTTATCATATTGAAACAAAGTTAAAAATATTAACCACAAAAAATCACAATGGGTTCTTATGCAATAAGGATCCGATGAATTTTTGTCTTAATAAGGGTTTTTGAATTTGGAATATTATTAGGACAAACGAAAAACGTATTAAATATATTTATATATTTGCATTTGTATAGACATAGATAGTATAATAAATACAACTTGTTAAATAACAGGTGTTTAATGTTTAAATAATTAGTTTATTTTTAAAAAAATTTCTGAAATGAAAATAAATCAACTCGATCCAGAACAGTTAGAAAAGGCGGCTAATATGCTTAAAGCTATTGCTCATCCAATGCGCATTGCCATTATGAACCATTTAGAAGATGGGAAAAAATTGAGTGTGACTGAAATTCATCAACTATTAAATTTGGAACAATCTACTACCTCGCATCATTTAGGGATTTTAAAAGATAAGGGTGTTTTGGGATCGGTGCGCGACGGTAAAAATACATTTTACTATCTTAAACATGATAGTTTAACTCATATTGTGGAGTGTGTTAGTAAATGTTCGTTATAGTTTAACGGCTTGTATTGCAGGTGTTAATTAAGTAAGGGTTAAATCAAATTTTGGCAGATGAAAGTGATAAGGTTGACTAAGGAATTTAGATTTGAGATGGCTCACGCTTTATGGAATTATGATGGATTGTGTAAAAATCTTCATGGTCATTCGTATATCTTAAGCGTAACGGTTATTGGTAAACCATTAGATAATTCTAACCATCCCAAGTTTGGTATGGTTATGGACTTTGGAGAATTAAAAGCTATTGTATATAAAGAGATTTTAGAACCACTTGATCATTCAGTTTTGGTTTATAAAGATGCGCCAGTGGCCGATTTAAAAAATCTCCCTCAAATGACTGAGCGTTTTTTTGCCCTTGATTATCAACCCACTTGCGAAAATTTACTAATCGATTTTGCTTCTCGAATTCGTTCTCAGTTACCTCGTGGGATTCATCTTCATAGTCTTAAGTTGCATGAAACATCAAGTTCTTATGCCGAGTGGTACGCATCTGATCAGGATGAATAGAATTTGGTTGTTTAACGAATTTTATTGACCTTTCCACCCAATAACTAAAATTAGGTGGAAATGACTGTTTCTTCAAAAAAACTCTTTTTATTTGATGCGTATGCATTGATTTATCGTGCCCATTTTGCTTTTATTCGAAATCCCCGCATTACTTCAAAAGGGCAAAATACTTCAGCTATTTTTGGATTTTTAAATGCTCTGTTAGATATATTAAATCGCGAAAAACCTACGCATTGGGCAGTTGTGTTCGATCCTGCAGGACCAACCTTTCGGCATGATATTTTCTCCGACTATAAAGCTCATCGCGATGAAACACCGGAAGACATTAAAATGTCGGTGCCTATCATCAAATCCATGCTCGACTCATTGAATATTCACCGCATGGAAGTGCCTGGAATGGAGGCTGATGATGTGATTGGAACATTAGCTCAAAAAGCAGCCTCTCAAGGATTTATGGTGTATATGGTAACTCCCGATAAAGATTATATGCAACTCGTTACCGATCAAATACGAATGTATAAACCAGCTACAGGTGGTAACGGTGCCGAAATTTTTGGTGTTAAGGAGGTATGTGAACGATTTTCGGTTGAATCACCTTCGCAAGTAATTGAGATCCTTGGCTTATGGGGCGATGCAGCCGATAACATTCCTGGATGTCCTGGCATTGGTGAAAAGCGTGCTAAAGAAATTATTGCAATGTATGGCTCTATCGATAATATTTACAATCACTTAGATGAACTCAAAGGAAAGCAAAAAGAAAATGTGATAGCATTTAAGGAGCAAATTATGCTATCTAAAATGTTGGCAACAATTGTTCAAGATATTGATATAGAATTTAATAGCAATGACTATCTAAAGCGTAAGCCGAATTTCGAATTCATGAATACGTTGTTTGCTGAACTCGAGTTTAAAAATATAGCCAATCGATTAAGAGAATTATTCGATCCTGCGCCGATGCAAGGTTCTTTGTTTGATGCGCCAAGCATTGCTGTAACTTCTTCAAATACTGAACAAGAAACATCTATATTTAAATCAATTGATGAAGTAAAACACTCTTATTTTACAGCGCAAACACCTCAAACAATTGATACCTTAATTGCAGAACTATCTATTCAATCGGAGTTTTGTTTCGATACAGAAACAACGGGCGTAAATGCCATGTTAGATGAATTGGTTGGCATGTCATTTTCATGGAAAAGTGGTGAAGGATGGTACGTGCCTGTTCCAGATAATCAGACTGAAGCGATTGAATTACTAGCCAATTTTATTGATCTGTTTTCGGATGAAGGCATTCTAAAAATTGGCCAAAATTTGAAGTTCGATATGCTCATGCTAAAACGATATGGCATAGATGTGAAAGGACCCTTATTCGATACAATGGTTGCGCATCATTTAATCAATCCGGGTCTTAAGCATAACATGGATTATTTGTCTGAAATTTATTTAGGATATAAGCCGGTAGCCATCGAATCGCTAATTGGGAAAAAGGGAAAAGGGCAGGGAAACATGCGTGATGTTCCAATAAATGAAATTACCCAATATGCTGCTGAAGATGCAGATATTACTTTTCAATTAAAGCAAAAGTTAAAGCCTGAGCTAGAAAAGGAATCACTGTTGTTGTTTTTTGAATCGGTGGAGATGCCTTTGATAATTGTGCTCATGCAAATAGAATATAATGGAGTGAAAGTGGATAGTGATGAGTTAAAACAATATGGCATACAGTTGCGCGAAACTTTAAATAGTTTAGAAAAAAAAATTCTTACTATGGCTGGGGAATCGTTTAATATTGCCAGTCCTAAACAAGTTGGCGAAATATTGTTTGATAAATTACAAATCGATGATAAAGCTAAAAAGACTAAAACGGGTCAATACAGCACAGATGAGGAAACTTTGCAAAAAATCAAAGATAAACATCCGATTGTTTTGGCAATTCTTAATCATCGAGGGCTATCTAAATTATTAAATACCTATGTGGAGGCAATTCCTCAATTAATTCATCCACAGACACATCGGGTGCATACGTCTTACAATCAGGCAATTGTAGTTACGGGGCGATTAAGTAGTACCAATCCGAACCTTCAAAATATTCCTATTCGTGACGATGAAGGTCGCGAAATGCGTAAAGCGTTTGTAGCAAGCGATAGTGATCATTTGTTTTTAGCAGCCGATTATTCACAAGTTGAGTTGCGTTTAATGGCTCATTTTAGCGGCGATACGGCTATGATCGAAGCCTTCCGCAATGGCGAAGATATTCATACAGCTACTGCCAGTCGAATTTTTAAAGTTGCTATTGCCGAGGTTACTTCCGATATGCGACGAAAAGCCAAAACAGCTAATTTTGGAATCATATATGGGATTTCTGCTTTTGGTTTAGCGGAGAGATTAGCAATCCCTCGTGGTGAGGCTAAAGCATTAATTGATGGTTATTTCGAGAGTTTTCCAATGGTAAAAACCTATATGGATAATAGCGTATTGGAAGCGCGTGAGAAAGGATTTGTACAAACTCAATTTAATAGAAAACGTTATTTGCCTGATATTAATTCGCGAAATGCAGTGATGCGAAACATGGCTGAACGAAATGCGATAAATGCACCAATTCAAGGAACAGCCGCCGATATAATTAAAATTGCCATGGTTAAAATTTGGCAGGAGATGAAGGATAAGCAATTAAAATCGAAAATGATACTACAAGTACATGATGAATTGGATTTTGATGTTGTGAAATCAGAGCTGGAAACGATGAAGCAGCTCATCAAAAAAAATATGGAAGAAGCGTGTCAATTATCTGTACCACTTACTGTTGATATGGGTATCGGTCTGAATTGGTTGGAAGCACATTAATCAATCCGGCATAATCCTGTTTAATCGATAGAGATTGATAATTCGGTGTAACTAAATGTTGGCGTACTGAACTCTGAATAAAACGAAAATTGGTTACGTAACATAGCGATGGCTGATTAAAAAAAAACAACCTGTAAGATGAGATTTATACCTTATTCTTACAGGTTGTTGAGTATTATTAAGCAATGGTCTTTTAGTTCATTGAGGTAAATCTTTTATCGCCGGCATGGCTTGGCAACGTTCCATTTAATAATCCAGCATACTGATTTGAAGTACTTGATAAAACCTCTAACGCTTTTTTCAAATCATTGTCATCTTTTAAACCTTGCACATAGGCTCCACGTTGATAATAGTAACGTTTAATTATTTCAATACTCAGCAAATCAGATATTTCAGGTTTAAAAATGTCTAAGTCGCGCTGAACATCCAACGATATCATTTTTTCAAGTGCATCAAATTCGGCCTTCGATTTTTCGAAGTATTCCTCTTTTTGGGCCGTGGTTTTTAAATCTTTGAATAATTCTAGGGTTTTACTCTGGTATTTAAAATCTTTTTTCGATGATACAAATGTTTTAAAACGATTATAAGTCTCATCAGATAAAGCAAATTTATCAGGAGCATCAATTTTACTGTTTTCAATTGCAAATTGAGTTGCAAAATCAAATAACATTTGTTGTACTACCAGTGCATAGGTTATGTTGCCAAATTTTTCCTGAGTTACTTTAATATCGGGAGATACGCCACCACCATCGTACACTTTTCGTCCTTTTTTAGTCTTAAACTCCGAAATCAACGAATCGGGAATTAAACCCACACTTCCATCTTCATTGCGGTTGGTATAATCAATGGCTTGAATGCATCGTCCGCTAGGAATATAGTATTTAGCAGTAGTTACCTTTAGTTGCGAGTTGTAACTTAAATTACGAGTGGCTTGAACCAATCCTTTACCAAAGCTCCGATTGCCAATAATTACCGCTCTATCTAAATCCTGAAGCGCACCTGCAAGTATTTCAGATGCGGATGCTGAACCTCGGTTAATTAAAACAGCTAGTGGCATAACGGTATCAATGGGTTGTGCAGCAGCTTTATATTCCTTATCCCATTGTTTAACTTTTCCTCTGGTACTAACAATATCAGATCCTTTAGGAACAAAAAGGTTAACTATTTTAATTGCTTCATCTAATAATCCTCCAGGATTTCCTCTAAGATCAATGATTATGCTTTGAGCCTTTTGGTTGTCTCTTAAATCTAAAAAGGCTTGTTTTACTTCATCTACGCAGTTTTGTGTAAAACTATTTAATATGATTATCCCTGTTTTAGAATCAATCATATTGTAATAGGGAACCGCATTGATGTGAATTTTCTCACGAGAAATATCAATTGTCAAGGGCTTTTTCTCTCCTGGGCGCTCTATTTTAAGTTTAACAATAGTCGATGATGGCCCTTTCAATTTTTCGCTGGCATCAGGTGTGTTTTTACCAACCATACTCAATCCATCAATTTCCAGAATAACATCACCCGCTTTTAAACCTGCTTTTTGAGCTGGAAAACCTTCGTAGGGCTCATTAATAACAATGTATTGTCCTTTTTTTGAGATGAGTGAACCAATACCAGCATAATCGCCAGTGGTCATGAATTTGAAATCATCCATCTCGGTTTCAGGAATATAAGTAGTATAGGGATCTAGCGATTCCAGCATATTATCAATACCTGATTTGATTAGCTTTTCAGGGTCAGTCTCGTCAACATAATAACTGTTGAGTTCGCGAAATAGTGTATAAAATATGTCAAGGTTTTTGACAATGGCAAAATTACGTTTATCATCATTAAACGCAAAAAGCGATCCGGCTAACAGAATAGCTCCCAAGCTAATGGTGAGCCATTTAAGGCGTCGAGTTTTCGACACTTTTTTTGAATTGTTTACTTGATTTTCCAACATGTATTTCTCTTTTTGCTGATTGGCTATTTTATTTCTATGTCCATCTGTTTATGAAAGGGTTACAACAACCCAACTCTAAAGTAATACAAAAATTGTACTAAAAAGTTTCACCTTATTAGTTTTCTTGATTTTGTTAATGATATTTAACGTTGAAAATTGGAATAGATTCCACATTCTAAGTCATATCATTATTAAAATCAATTTTATAGCATACGATTAATCGGCATAAAGGATTCGTGGCTTAACTTATTTTTATTCATTATTTGAAAAACATTGTAACTTTCCATGATCATAAGCGTCATACCAACAAAAGCGAGCTAACTGAATGGATGTAAAAGAGTTTAATCAAAGCGTCGACCTATATTCTGATGCCATTTACCGTTTTGTGGTTAAAAACCTCAAAGACAGTGAAAAGGCTCGCGATGTGGTTCAGGATTGCTTCGAAAAACTATGGAAACGTCATACAGAGGTAAATTATCAAAAGGTGAAAAGCTATCTTTTTACCAGTGCCTATCACACATTAATTGATCAGATTAGGCGTGATAAAAAGCTCGCTTCAATGGATCAGGTTGATGTTCAAGCGATGAGTTACGAAACGGGTTATTCCGATTTGAATGAATTGTTGCACAAAGCAGTTAGTCAATTACCCGAATCGCAGCGCATGGTAGTCATGATGAGAGATTATGAAGGATATAGTTATCAAGAAATAAGCGAAATAACAGGATTATCGGAAGCACAAGTTAAAGTATATATTTTTAGAGCCCGTGTATATTTAAAAAATTACATCGGACAAATTGAATCAGTAATTTAAACATATCATGATTAATGAATTAAATTACATAGCGTACTTGAATAAGTTGAATCACTCAATGTTATCTATTGAGGAAGAAGTGATGTTGATGGTTTTTTTAGAAGCTAATCCCCATCTTCTTCCTGAGGATGACTTTTTATTAAAGCCAGATGAAATCGAATTTTCGGATAAATTAAGTCTAAAGAAAAGTGAAACTGATTTAACGGATATTCCTCGATTTGAATTGTTGGCCATTAAAAAGGTTGAAAACGATTTGAGTTATTCTGAAGCGATAGAGTTTGCTAATGATTTGTCAAAAGCTGAGAATAAAAAAATGTTTTCGCTTTATAGTCAGACAATTATAAAAGCAGATAAACAATTATTTTTCGAAAATAGAGATGAATTAAAACGATCTATAAACCGAATTATTCCTTATTCATCATGGGTAAAAGCTATTTCAGGCGTTGCCGCAGTCGCAATTATTGTTATTACTTTTCACATTAAAAATTTAGATAACACAATTAAAAGATCAGGTAGTCAAATAGTTAATCATAAAGTAATTGAACCTAAAGTCAACCAAACTCAAGTTGAAGTAAAACAAGTGGTAGATTCAGTGAATAAACAGCTGCCTGAAAAATTACCAGTTGCTCAACCTAGTGCTCAATTACGAGACTATTTATTGGAGCCCGAACCACATCCAATGGCGTTTATGCAAGCAAAATCGATGGAAAATGTAATAATTAAGTTGAGTGTTAATGGCTATGAAGTTTGTATGAATGAAGTGATGGATTTGTATTTGAATAATCAAATTGAAATTCGTGAACTTCATGAGTTATATGCCGAAGAACTTGCACCTGCTCAAACAGCACAGCGTAAAGTTCCCGGACTGGTTAAAATGGGTGTTAAAATAGTTAATTGGGTATCGCCTAATCGGTTAAAATTAAATGAGATGTATGATCCAGGTGGTAACATGGTAGCTTATCGAATTAAAGTAGAAGGAATGGAGATGACGCAGCGAGTAAAATAGTTGTTTTGTGCTGTAACAATTCAAATGATGCGTCGTCATATGTTTAAATGATTTAATTAGATAAGATATTTAAAGTAATTAAAAATTAAACAAATATGAAAAATATATATCTAATTTTAGGCATGTGCTTTTTGCTAGGAATGGTTTTAAAAGCACAAACTCAAACTGAAGTAAAAGTACCTGGTATTGAGAAATCGATTGTGACAGTAGAAGAGACGGTTGGAAAAACAGAAGTTAAAACACCCGGCGTTTCGGTTGTGGTTAATACTTTTGGCGATACCATTAGTCGGATCACCTTAGGAAGGCGATGCTTTGAATTTATTGAAGATGGAAATACGACCAAAGTTCGAATGGTGAAAAAAAATCGCGAGGAGTTTAAAGGTCACCTAGCTGGTTTTGATATGGGTATTAACACCTTAATGAATTCAGATTTTTTCAACAACTTAGCGCCAGGAGATGAATTTATGGATATAAACAATGGAAAATCGGTTATGGTAGGCATTAATTTTATGCAATACTCAATTGATCTACAAAAGAACAAGAATAATTTGGGAATAGTTACCGGTGCAATCTGGACGATTAATAATTACCGGTTTGATCATCAACAATTTCCTATTAGAGATGAAATAACTGGAACAACAATTGGGCAAACGTTTTCACGTAATGTGGATAAAAGTAAATTGGTTATTTCTTATTTAAATATCCCATTAATGCTCGAATGGCAAGCTGGTGGAAGAGATGAGCCACACTTTTTTGTTTCAGCAGGTGGTTTTGTTGGGTTTAACATTGGATCTCATATCAAAGTTGTTTATAGTGATGGGAATAGCGACAAAAAACAAAAATCGCGTAACGATTTAAATATTAATCCATTTCAATATGGTTTATCGGCACGCATTGGTTACAAGTTTATAAAGGTTTTTGCTAACTATAGTTTTAGCACTTTGTATGAAAATAATAAGGGTCCCGAATTGTATCCTTTTACGGTTGGACTTACTTTGGTTAATTTTTAAAATTGGCTAGAACGGAAGGTTTAGATTTTTACCAATCATTGAACTTTAGATTTTTATAAAATGAAACGAATTTATTTAATTCTCTCCCTGTTAATCGTTTTTGGAATTGGTAATGCTCCCTTTGTGAGTGCTCAATCCAACGAATCGCTTTTGGGTCAATTCGATAGATCATGGGAATTAACTCCAGGTTACTATCGGGTAATGAAACATGGATTGGTGGGTGTGGCAACACGGCAAAAAGTAGTTGTACCTGTTGATTATCAGCAAGTATGGAGCATTAGTGAGAAAGGTTTTATTAGGGTAATGAAAGATGGTAAAACAGGATTGTGTCATGTTGAAAGAGGTATAATTATTCCAACCCAATACGATCAGGTAGGGGAGATTTTAAACGGAAGAATTAAAGTTTTAAGAGATGGCAAAGTTGGTTATTATGGAGTCAATGGTCAAGTAATTGTACCAGCTGAATATGACCAAATATGGGAGTTCGAAAATGGCATGGCTCGTGTTTTTAAGAAGGGTAGGATTGGATATATCAATGAGGCGGGATACGAGATTATACCATGTAATTATCAACAAATATGGGAATTTAACAATGGAATGGCACGGGTTCTTCGAGATGGAAAAATAGGATTTGTTAATGCCAATGGAGTAGAGATAATCCCTTGTGCCTACCAGCAAATATGGGAGTTTAAACAAGGGCGGGCTCGAATGATTAAAGAGGGCAAAATAGGCTATGTTGATGATAAAGGAATTGAAGAGATACCTCCTATTTTTTCCCAAATCTATGATTTTGAAAACGACACTGCAAAAGCTGTTTTAGATGGCCAATTGGTTTTAATTAATACTCAAGGTGAAGTAATTGAAGTTATTACTGATCAATGGATTAGTGCAACTGATAATTCTAATGCATCAGACAAAGCAACAATTAAAAATGATGTAAACACCACCATGGTTGTTGATTCAGGGAGGACGATTCGACTTGGAGACAATGTAATTGCCTTCAGCAAAAAAAATGGAGAAAGCATCGTTGAGTTTAAACAAAAAACAAATAATGAAGAAGCGACTATTAAAGCCAAACGAAAATCGTTTAACAGTCATTTACAGGGGGTTGATATAGGGTTTAATCAGTTTTTAAATAGTGATAGAACAACAAACTTACCCTCTAATTACAATTTTCTTGAGTTAAATACAAGTAAATCAATTGGCATAACAATCTATCCTTACAAGGAAAATATTGAGCTTGAACCTTCAGGTCATATTGGCTTAGTTACGGCATTGGGCTTAGAGTTTAATAATTATCGGTTCGATACACCTAATTTGTTAAATATTAACGATGAAGGAGTTTTAACTAGTACTTTATTCACTACTGGTTCAGTGGAGAAATACAAGCTAACAACTTTACATTTAACATTACCTGTTTTGCTCGAATTTCAAATTCCAAGTCAAAGTAAAGATCGTGTATATGTTTCCGGCGGTGTGATAGGTGGAGTTCGATTGAGATCGCATACCAAATTAGTTTATAATACCAGTAGTGGGGGTCGAGAGAAAGAGAAACAACGCGACGATTATGGGTTAAGTTCATTGCGATATGGTGTAATGGGAAAAGTGGGTTATAAATTTATTAACCTATATGGGGTTTACTACTTAACACCTCTCTTTTCAGGGGTTGGCACACCCGATTTATTTCCGTTTTCAGTGGGCATATCCTTTCATCCTGACTGACGTTTTGATGTTAATTGATGTTGTATTATGACGGATTATGAAATTGGTTTAGTAATAATTGTGTGAAAACGGGGTGTCGGGTAGCTGGCATTCCGTTTTTTCATGGAATAAATACAGGTCTTCTGAAGTATTTATTCTTTTCCCTTCCAAATCAGACAATCGGGTATAATGTACAAATTAATGATTTTTTTTAGACGTTGTTCTCTATTGGAAATTTTTAATGATATTTATTTTCAGTTGATTTGAGATTGCAATGTTTTTTTTAGGAACTTTGAGAATCTGAATAAACGGAAGTAGGCTCTGTTGGGGAGCAACCGATCAGGGATAATACAGAGGTTCGACAAAAATTTCACTCAATGGAGTGTCTAGAAGCAATCCATTGATATTTAGAGAATCCTATGGTTTTAAAACCCATCAATAAACTTCATCTTTCTTTTCAAGGACAACCCATTGTGGTTTCTCAACTTGTTCTTCAAATCTGCAAAATGTCCATCAATTGCGTTAGTTGTATTGGGTATTTTAAGCTCATAGTAATTATACCAATCAAATAGCCAGCGTAGGTTGTTTTTCAAACTACGGCAAGCACTTCTTAGCCTTTTGTGTGTATAAAAGGACTTGTTTGTTGATGGATTAACCGTCCTCTCATTCAAAAAAAACTCCCACTATTCAAACCATAAAGATAACGCTCCGACAAACGACTCTTTGTCTGTTTGTTTCATTAAATCAACCACTTCCATTAGCTCTTGCGCCGCCTTAAGCTTTGGTCTTTAGTCAAATATATTCGAATGATAGCTGATTGGTGAAAT
>JBBQUP010000032.1:0-30839 GCA_038212305.1 Bacteroidales bacterium | reverse complement strand
AAATATATTTTAATTCAGCGCCTGCACATGCTAAATTTCCAAACAAAAAAGTGAGCAAAAACGAAGCTGAAATTGTTGTGATGGGAAGCATGGAAGCATCTAATCATCGAGTAATTAATAAAATGATTGTAAACAGTGTGGTTGAAACTTGTCAACTTCAAATGGGTATGACTGAACTTAAGCAGGGGAGTGTTTGGAATACAATGCCTGCTCATACACATAACCGACGGATGGAAGCATATTTCTATTTCGAAGTTGAGAAACCTCAAGCCATTTGTCATTTTATGGGACAACCTGATGAAACTCGCCATATTTGGATGCAAAACGAGCAAGCTGTATTATCTCCATCATGGAGTATTCATAGCGCAGCTGGGACCTCAAATTATACTTTTATATGGGGAATGGCTGGCGAAAACTTGAATTATGGTGACATGGATATTCGTCAACCAAATGAATTAAAATAACATTAATTAATACTACAATGATACAAGAACTTTTTGGGTTAAATGGGAAAGTAGTCCTTATAACAGGTGGAACACATGGAATTGGAATGGCTATTGGTAAAGTTTTAGGACAAGCAGGTGCTAAGATTTGTGTTAATGATTTATCAAGTGATAAATTAAAGGAGTGTATAGATGAGTATAAAAGTGTTGGAGTGGATGTTTATACATTAACTTTTGACGTGACCAACGAGTCGGATGTTGACAAAGGGATAACTCAGATTGAAAAAGAAGTTGGTGAAGTTGATATCTTGGTAAATAATGCAGGAATAATTAAGCGAATTCCAATTTTAGATATGCCTATTAGTGATTTTAAGCAAGTAATTGATGTTGATTTAGTTGCTCCATTAATTGTTGCTAAACGTGTTGCTCCAGGTATGATTCGTAAAAGAGCTGGTAAAATTATTAATATGTGCTCAATGATGAGCGTTTATGGTCGTAATTCAGTTTCTGCTTATGCTGCTGCTAAAGGAGGTTTAAAGCTGTTAACTGCCAATATGTGCTGCGAATGGGCAAAATACAATGTTCAGGTTAATGGAATAGGTCCTGGATACATTGCAACTTCACAAACAGCTCCTATTCGTGAGAATGGACATCCATTTAACGATTTAGTTATGATGCGCACACCTGCTGCTCGTTGGGGAGAGCCCGAAGATGTTGGTAATGCAGCTTTATTCTTATCATCGCAAGCCAGTAATTTTGTGAATGGACATATTTTATATGTTGATGGTGGTATTTTAGCCAATTTTGGTTACGTAAAAGGAGAAAACGATCTTTCAGAAATATAGAACGATAAAAAAGAGCAATACATGTTGAGACTTTTTTTTAATACATGTATTGCTTTAATAACTTTTTTAAACTTTATTGAAAATAGTTTCTAAGAAAATGTTTATTAATAATAAATCTATACCGAGATGAAAATAATCATTTTGTTGTTTGCGGTTTTTGTATTCAGCAGCTCGTGTGAATCAAAGCAGCCTACTAAAACAATAACGAATAACCACAGTGTTGCAATTTCAGATGTGGTAATTGTTGTCGACAGATCTGAAGTTGCTAATTTAATAGGATCAATTCCTGCTAGTACTGTAATTAAAGTTACGGAGATGAATGGCATTGTATTACCCTCTCAATGCGATGATTTAGATGGTGATGGCGTATGGGATGAGCTTGCTTTTTTAATTAATTTAAAAGCAAATGAATCAAATAGGGTTTCCTTTTCGAGCAGTAAAGTTGAGGATATGCCAATATTTAATAAACGTACAAATATTCGATTCGGTCGAAAATTTGAACCATATGAAGAAGTTACTACCGATTTGCGTTTAAAATCAAATGATAGCCCATCCATAACCGAAATATACCAGATGGAAGGGCCAGCGTGGGAAAATGATAAAGTTGCTTTTCGAAACTATTATGACGCAAGAAATGGAATTGATATTTTTGGTAAACAATCCACTCAAATGGTGTTAGATAGTGTGGGAATTCGAAATCACAATTATCATAAATTGGATTGGTGGGGGATGGATATCTTAAAAGTAGCAAACTCGTTAGGTGCAGGTTCTATTGCTTTATCTATTGGAGATTCGTCATATCGAATAGGGCCTGGTTCCGAAGGAACTTATCGCTTTATTACTGAAGGTCCTGTGCGTGCTATGTTTGACTTAGGCTTCAATGATATGCATATTGGAGAACGGAATTATAATATTAAACATCGTATATCAATTTATGCTGGAGATGGTTTTTATCGTTCTCAGGTTTGGATTGATGGATGCAAAGGCGATGAACAATTAGTCACTGGAATTGTAAATAAGCATGAATTGTTGTTATTTACATCAGAACAGGATAATTATAAATTATTTGCAACAATTGGCAATCAAGCCTTCGAAGGTGAGACATTAGGTTTAGGAATTATGATTGCTGATAGTGAATTGGTTAATCAAAAAGTATCGCCAATGGAAGGGGATGGAATTACAGAAACCTATCTGATGTATTTGAAACTAAATAAATCTGTTCCAACTACATTTTACTTTTATAGTGGTTGGCAAAAACAAAATGAACAATTAACAGACTCTTCAGCGTTTATTGATGAATTAAAAGCGAGCGCTCTTAAATTGCAGGTTGAGAGTTTAAATAAATAAAGTAAGTTTTTGTGTTGTGTATGTGTTTGTGCAATCACCCGAATATTTGTTCGGGTGATTGCATTTTATATTTCATTGAGATGATCAAATAATACATTCCCTTCAAACAGCGTAACGGCATTACCACTAAGAAATAAATAATCTGAATGAACAGCGACAGTTAATTTTCCTCCGCGTCGAGATGATTGATAGACTTCAAAATTATTTTTGCGTTTTTTACGAGACCAATAAGGGGCAAGCGCACATTGAGCAGATCCAGTAACGGGGTCTTCATCAATACCAAATCCAGGAACAAAGCAACGCACGAAATAATCTACCGATTGATCTTTCCTAGCTGGTGAACTCACGATAACCTGTCCAAAATCAGAATGTTTCATGTGTTGCAAATGAGGATTTAGTCGCATGATTTCCTCTTCTGTATTTAAAATTGCCATGTACCAACCATGTTCGGTTTTGTATAGTTCATCGCATCGTATTCCAGATACGTTATTAAATTCCTTTAATCTATCCGATTTCTCAAAAGTATATAGCGGGAGTTTTAAGCGTATTTTTCCATCCTCTGTTTTTTCCGCCTCTAATAAATGTCGTTGTGAAGAAAGTTTTAGAGGTGAATTTTGGGACATAATGCCTTTTTCAAATAGTACATGAGCTGCGGCTAAAGTGGCATGACCACATAATGGTATTTCTGTTTCTGGCGTAAAAAAGCGAACGTGTAGCGCATGATCTATTTCATAAATAAATGCTGTTTCAGGGAGGTTTATTTCCGCAGCCATTTTCTGCATGAAATCGGTAGATGTGCTAGATTTACAAATCATAATACCAGCAGGATTTCCTTTAAAGGGTTCTGATGTGAAGGCATCGACTTGATAAAATCGATTGATATACTTTTCCAAAACCATAGCCTTATTTTTATTATTTCTATTAAAGATAGTAAATTATTGGGTTTAAATTTGTATCGCAACAATTAATCTGATTTTTGAGTAATTGCTTTAAATTTTCTCTTAATTTCGTTTTCTAATTTTAAAGCATCTATTAACATGAATGTATCTGATAACGAATTACATATTCGTTGCATTCAGCCTTCCGACGAAAGAGCTTATTTTGATATTTATAGTCATCCAGAAGTTTGCAGGTATGATGATTTTGAACCTATCGGAAGGGACGAAATGCCTGAGATAATGAATCGCATTTTGCAATACAAAGATGATTCTTTGTATATTGAGTACGCTGTGGCTAAAATGCCTGATGATTTAATGATTGGAATTTTAACGCTCGATAAAAAACGAAAATATTGTTATCTCGGATATCATTTTAATCCTTTGTACCATGGAAAAGGTTATGCAATTCGTTCAGTAAAACTGTTACTTGCTAATTTATCAACCGATAACATAAAGTTTTTACGTGTGGTTGTTGATCCGGATAATGAGGCCTCGATAAAATTGGCTTTGAAAGCTGGATTTGTGAAAGAGAAACGAAGGATTGTAAAGGGAGTGAAGGAGATTGTGTATAAACTTGCTTAAATAGTTTGCTCTGGATATCAAAAAGCACTGGATTATTAATCTTCCAGTAGATTTTGAGATGTAAATGTGTTTTGTGTTCTTGTTAGTGTTTTTTGCAAAGTCATGTATTAATTTGGGTTAGAATTACAATATAACCGTTAGTGATATTGTTTAGTGTTGTAAAAATCTGTAACATCTTTTAGTATCTCATTTTTATTCCAATTGCATAAGTCCTCGGTAACGATGGGTAGAAATATCTGGGAAGATGATTATTAAAGGAAGGTGCATTGACCACCACCATTGCAGCATAATTTTTATTCAAAAGATTATTTACATTGGCCTGAATGGAAAAAACAACTCCTGCATGTGAGTACACCGTTAAATTGTTTTGCAAATCTATTCTTACCCAACTTTCTGTATTTGCATTGTTTGAATCATTTAGCCATTGTTCTCCAGTTGTTGAAAGCGCTATATTTGATTGAATTTTTTTACTTTTTAATATTAAACTAGTTTTTGATATGTAATCAGGTATTCCTGGAAGTGAATTTCCTAAAAAATCAGTACCGCTGGTTGTAAAATGATGAAATCTATTGATAGAGTAAGTGCTTTGGTGTGAGAAACGAATTTCGGGAAACGTGTTTTTCGTAGCAAATAATAATCCGTTGATCGAAAACTCTATTCCTTTATGCTTGGTTGATCCTGCATTAGTTGTGATAAAGCTGTCGTCAATCAACCGATTGGTAACTAGTAAGTTATTTAATTCCATTAAATATAAGCATAAGTCATAATTAATTTTGTTGCCAAACAATGAATTGCGCCAACCCATTTCAAATGTATATCCTTCTTCGGGCTTAATGCCAGCGTTTAAATTTCCATTGGGCAACATCAATTCTTCTAATGTTGGCAATGAAAACCCATGACCAGCTGTTGCATATAAAAAGTTGCTGTTTTTCAAAAGGAAATTAATACCTATGCGTGGAGATGTTATGGGGGAATAATTAATGATTAGCGGAGATTGAGGTGAGTTTTGAAATTCTATTTTCGTGAGATTGACGTTAATTCCAGTTGAGAATCTTAATCTTTTAAGTGGGTTCCACTCATACCATATAAATCCATTATATGTGTTTCGTAATTGATGAAAGTTTCCAATTTCTGAGCCTTTGGTTCCTTGTATCGATTGCCACAATTTCCAGTCATAGGTGTCAAATTGGTAATCAAATCCAATTTGAAATAATTTACTTTTTTTGCTGATAGCAAGCTGGTTTCTGGTTCCAAATGTCTGTCGGGTTCCTCCCCAAATATTAAATGGTCTTACTTCAAAATTATCTTCCAAGGTTAAATAACCTGAGGTTGTACTTTGAATCATCGAGTTGTATTGGTGCTTCCATACTGCGCCTGCGAGCAGCTTTTGAAGTGTTTCGCGACCTTTAACAGCTCCCCAATTTGCTGCGGCCATTTGCGGGTGGTTGTAAAATGTTGTGTCGTTAAGCGAACTAGGAATATATGATACTAAATCGGTTGCTAATAAAGTGAATGATAAATGATTTGAGTAATTTGAAGTCTGAAAGGTGCTTAATACAGATTGTTTGGAAAATGAACTGTTTTGCCTGTATCCATCTGATAAAGTGCTATTGGCAATTAGGTTAAATTTTTTTGTGCTTTTGTATGATGAAATATTTAAACTGGTTGAATGATAATTAAAACTTCCAAGCTCATGATTTAAAATTCCGGATGTTCCATTTTTAAGCGTCGAAAATGTATTTATCTTAATAATTCCACCCAATCCGGCTCCGTAAATTGCCGACATAGGGCCTTTTATGGCTGTAATGTTCTCGGCCATAGTTAAGTCGAACTCTTCTAATTGACTAATGCCATCGGCACTGGTTAAGGGTATGTTGTTTAAATATACTTTAATGCGGTTGGATGAGTAAGGCGAACGGCTTCCAACTCCTCTGATGATAAGACGATTTGTCCCTGGTGTTCCTTGTTGTATATAAATACCGGGTATATTGTTTAAAAGATCAAGCGTATGTATTGATGATGTTGAGTTTTCTCTGTCGATAGTTAATATGGACACCGATCCGGGCACATTAGTAGTGGTTTGCAGTGATGAAACAGTTATTTCGGGTAATACCAAAACCGAATCTGTCATTTGAGACAATGGTTTGATTGTTTGAGCTTTTATATAGCCATTGTCTATCCAAGCACTACAAAGTACTAGCAAATAAATACCGGCGGACCACTTCATAGCACTCAATTATTCAATGGAACTATTCTTAGTATTCGTCCCGGTTTTTCAGTTGCTATATAAATGTAGCCATCTAATCCCTGAACAACATTTCGAATTCTTCCTGCATTTTCGAGGAGAATTTCACGTTTTATCATTTTGCTTCCTTCTGTTCTTATTCGCTCGAGGTTTTTAAAGCTTAAGGATCCAATCAAAAAGTCTCCATTCCATTTAGGATATCTGTTACTTGTGATTAGTAGCATTGAGCTTGGCGCAATAGATGGAACCCAAAAATACACTGGTTGTTCCATGTCTGGTCTTGATGTTTCGTTGGTAATTATGGTGCCATTGTAATTAATACCATAAGTAATCACAGGCCATCCATAGTTTTTGCCTTTTACATCAATGTTCAACTCATCGCCTCCTTTAGGCCCGTGTTCATTTGTCCATAAAATATTTTTCACCTTATCGTAAGCTATACCTTGTATGTTACGATGACCATAACTGTATATTGTTTTACGGGCGTTTGGTTGGTTAATAAACGGATTATCTGATGGAACAGAACCATCATCGTTTAATCGGTGAACTTTCCCGTTGTCGTTGGTTAATAGTTGAGCGTTTGTTTGTTCACCTCTTTCTCCAACAGAAAAATATATATGGTTTTCATTGTCGAAAACAATTCTAGATCCAAAGTGTTGTCCTTTATTTGTTTGCGGCTCGCCATAAAACAGCAGTTGCGTTTCAGTTAATTGGTCGTTCACCAGCTTTGCTCTAATAACCGCAGTATTGCCAATACTATTGGCTTGTGCCGATTGTTTTGAGTAGGTGATGTAAATCCAGTTATTTGAAAGGTAATCTGGATGAAGTTCAATATCGAGCAACCCACCTTGCCCCTGAACAAAAATATCAGTTGGCAATCCTGCAATAGTTGCTTGCTTTTTACCATCTCTGTACCGAAGTAATTTGCCAGAACGTTCGGTGATAAGCAAATCTCCAGTAGGCAAAAAAGTCATTCCCCAAGGTACATCCAAACCACCTATTACTGTGTCAATGGCAAAAGAGAGTTCATCTGATTTAATTACGGATGAAAATTTATTTTCATCCGCTACAGATAGCTTGTTCCCAATAAGAACCAGATCTGATAGCTGTGTAATTTCTGAGTCGGATAGGGCACCAGCAAAAGCTGGCATGCCAACCGTTAAACGTCCTTCTTTAATGGTTTTAATCAATTCGGTTTTCGTATTTCCGAATTGCATTTGATACCCGGCAAATCGTTCTAAGTTTTGCCCATGGCATGTGGCGCAATAGGTTTTATACAAAGGAGCGGCTGCATGTGAATTTATTTCTTCCGAAATAAGTGAGGTTGATTTGGTTTCGGTCGTTTGGCAGTTTATGAAGGCGATAGAACAAAACATGCCAATAATAAAAGCGAAAAATTGATGCTTCATAGCAATAAAGGTTAAGAACAAAAAAAGGCCATCGAATTAATTAACAATACAATGGCCTTAAATGTTTTTAACGATATATTACTCTTCTGAACTGTCCTTCATGTTGTGATAAACGTTTGTTACATCATCGTCCTCTTCAAATCGCGCAAGGAGTTTATCTAATTTTTCTATTTGTTCGGCAGTTAGCTCTTTGGTGTCCTCAGGAATTCTTTCAAATTCAGCACTTACAATTTCGAATGCATTGTCCTCAAGATATTTTTGAATTGGGCCAAAACCTTCAAATCCTGCATAAATTATAACCTCCTCATCTTCGGCGAAAATTTCCTGAACACCTAAGTCAATCATTTCCAGTTCAAGTTCCTCCAGATCAATACTTTCTTTAGGTTTTACTTTAAACACACATTTATGTTCGAACATATATTCAACGCAACCCGATGTGCCTAATGAACCGCCAAATTTGTTGAAATAACTGCGCACATTGCTAACTGTGCGAGTCGAGTTGTCGGTTGCCGTTTCTACCAAGATCGCAATGCCAAAAGGGCCATATCCTTCGTAAACAATTTCGGTGTAGTTCGATTGATCCTTTGAAGTTGCCTTTTTTATTGCCCGCTCGATATTCTCTTTGGGCATGTTAGCAGCTTTTGCATTCTGCATCAAAATTCGTAAACGCGAATTTGAATGTGGATCGGGGCCAGCTTCTTTGACAGCCATCATTACTTCCAGACCAATTTTGGTAAATGTTTTGGCCATGCTGCCCCAGCGTTTCATCTTGCGGGCTTTCCTGTATTCAAACGCGCGTCCCATATATTCTGCTTTATTTGTTTTAATTTTATTATTTGAGATTTTAAAAATCACTTGCAAAAATACATCACTTATTTAAATATCATAACAGTTTTGTCATCAATTGAAAAATGAAGATGATTTTTATTGGTTTTTAAACGAATTAAGTACATTATTTACTGAACCAAATTGTTTTAACAACTCTTTTGCTTCGGTTGGTTCAATGTTTAGCTCATCTTTTAAAATTCGTACTGCTCGTTCAATAAGTTTTTGATTGGTTAATTGCATGTTGACCATTTTATTTCCACGAACTCGTCCTAGTTTAACCATGGTGGTTGTAGAAATCATGTTCAACACCATTTTTTGAGCTGTGGCGGCTTTCAAACGTGTGCTTCCGGTCACAAATTCAGGACCTGTAAAAACTTCAATGGGAAATTGACTTATTTGTGCCATTGAAGTATCTGGATTGCAGGTAATACAACCAGTTGTGCATCCAAATGAGTTTGCTGATTTTAGAGCACCAAGAACATAGGGTGTAGAGCCCGATGCTGCTAATCCTAAAATAGTGTCGATAGGATTGACATTATAAGGCTTTATATCCTCCCAGGCTTGGTTGGTATCATCTTCCGCATTCTCAACTGCTTGTTTTATGGCCAAATCACCTCCTGCAATTATTCCAATAATTAATCCCTTTTCAATCCCAAATGTTGGTGGAATTTCCGAAGCATCCAAAATCCCTAATCGTCCACTTGTGCCAGAGCCAACGTAAAAAAGTCGTCCTCCATTTAGTATGTTTTCTATGAGTTGATTAATAAAAGCGTTTATTTGTGGGATGGACTGATTAACAGCAAGATGTATCTTGGCATCTTCGCTATTCATGGCTTCGAGAATTTCCGTAACTGTCATCGATGCTAAGTTTTTATAGTACGATGATTGCTCTGTCGGTTTTAAAGCTCGATTCGTATATTTATTAAATGATGGCATAGCATTTAAACGCTTGTTTTTGTATTGAAGTGTTAAACAAAATTAGAAAATTAATAGCAATTAATATTTTCAAATATTAACGATCAATTCAGTATAACCAATGTGTTTTGTCTATTTTTGTTCTAATAATTAAACTGTTTTTATCAAGATAATATAGCATTTAATGGAAAGTCAAATAACTTGTTATCTCAATTGTTCTTATAGTGGCAATATAGAAAGTAATATCCATGAGTTTGCAAATAATTCATTTGTTTCTGATGTTTATATTCCCGGATCTAATAAATGTGATTCAGAAGTTGTAGCGTTGGGAAGTGAAAAAGGATTTTTTTCTACGGATGCTTTAAAACGATTATCATCCAAATTATCAACGCCATATTTGTTAATCAATACATCTATTCATTCAGTTAAATTAGGGCAAAATACTTTAAAGCGATTTTTGCAAATTGCAACCGATACGCAGTCATCCATCGTTTACAGCCATTTTTATGATGATAAATCAACTGTCATTCAATCACATCCAGTTATTGATTATCAGGAAGGTAGTTTGCGCGATGATTTTGATTTTGGAGCTCTTTTGTTTATTCGTTCCGATTTTTTCAAGGAGGTGGTTGCTGATATGGACGAATCATTCGACCATGCTGGGTTATATGATTTACGGTTGAGGCTTTCGCGGAAAGATAGGGTAATTGCGATTCCTGAATTTTTATATACCGTTGTTGAAGAAGATTTACGCCAATCGGGTGAAAAAATGTTTGATTATGTTGATCCTCGCAATCGAACTCGACAAATTGAGATGGAAAAAGCATGCACCAATCATTTAAAAGCCATTAATGGTTGGTTAAAACCAAATTTTAAGTCCATCAGCTTTAAGTCCATTGATTTTCCGGTTGAAGCCTCAGTTATCATACCTGTGAAGAACCGGATTCGAACGCTTAAAGATGCTATTGATTCTGTGTTAAAGCAGAAAGTTTCTTTTCCATTTAATTTAATTATTGTTGATAATCATTCAACCGATGGAACCACCGAATTGCTTCAATCCTATGCAAAAAACGATAATCGTGTCATACATATTATCCCTAATCGTTCTGATTTAGGAATTGGCGGTTGTTGGAATGAGGCAATTAATCATCCATTGTGCGGTAAATTTTCAATTCAGCTGGATAGTGATGATTTGTACATCGATGAAACAGTTGTTGAACAGATCGTGAGTGCATTTTATGAGCAAAAATGTGCCATGGTTGTTGGCTCGTATCAAATGGTTGATGGTAATTTGAATCCAATTCCGCCTGGGCTAATCGATCACAAAGAGTGGACGCCTGAAAATGGACGAAACAATGCATTGCGCATAAATGGATTGGGTGCTCCGCGCGCCTTTTATACGCCTGTGTTGAGAAGTATTCAAGTGCCAAACGTGAGTTATGGTGAAGATTATGCCATTGGATTGGCAATTAGCAGGCATTATCAGATAGGAAGGATTTATAAGGCATTGTATTTATGCCGACGATGGGAGGATAATTCCGATGCGGCTTTGGATATAGAAAAAATGAATAAACACAATCATTATAAAGATAAGATTCGAACTTTAGAGTTGTATGCTCGTTTGTTATATGTGAAAAGAGGACAACCAGTTTAATGAATTATGTAACGGATTTAACAACTACTGAACTTATTTTTAGCCAATGATTAGTGATATACATATTGATACGTTTTTTTATCAACAATTGATAGGTTGGCCAATGGCGAATGATAATTATAAAGCCCTTGAATCAATTCACGTCAAAGATATTAGTTTAAAAGATTCGAAAATACAGATTCAATTCAACCCTCATCGAATTAGATCGACTGCGGCTAAAGTTGATGAAGTATCAATTAAAGAACGCGCTTGTTTTTTATGCGATGAGAATTTACCCATTGAGCAGTTGTCACATAGAATTATTCCAGGATATAAACTTCTAGTTAATCCTTATCCCATATTCGAAAAGCATTTTACCATTCCATCGGTCTTTCATGAGTCTCAAAGACTTATTTCGCGAATAAACGACATGCTATTGTGTACAAACCAATTGCCGGGCTATGTTGTTTTTTATAATGGACCCGAATGTGGTGCATCGGCTCCTGATCATGTTCATTTTCAGGCTGTGCCAAAAAATGCACTACCTATTGTTTCGGATTTTACTGATGGCAAATGGCAAGCCAATGTGTTTGATTTACAAGGTTTTGCTGTCTCTTCGTGGCGAGGTTATTCAAGAGGTATTTTGTCTTTATGGAGCGAATCAATTAACGATTTAGTTGATGGATTCAATAAATTTTTTGCTTGTTTTAATAAAGATGGGAATCAATTGGAGCCGAAACTAAATGTACTCTGCTATCTCGCTGATAATCGATATGTCATTCATGTCATCCCACGAAAAAAGCATCGATCACATCATTACTATTTAGAGTCTGATAACAAGTTAGTTATCAGTCCTGCTGCCATTGATTTAAGTGGTGTTTTAGTAATTCCTCGATTGGAAGATTTCAATAAATTAACGATTGAAATAGTTGCGGAAATATTTAGCGAAGTGACTTGGAGTGACGATGAAATTGAACGTTTGTTATTGGATTTTGCAAATAGTTATGACGTTTTAAATCTATAAAAAAACGGGCATTTCAGTTATTTTCTTTAGCTGAATTGTCCGTTGAATTGTATGAATTATCTCTATTTTTTCAATATTACTTTCGATTTATATTGACTTATATTATCTTTAAAAAGCACCTCTATAAAATAAATTCCATCGTATAGGTTTTGAAGGTTTAGTAATTCTTCGCCAGACATAGATTTATTGTATGTTTTTTGAAATACAACTTCCCCATAAATATTCTCAACCAAAATTCTTTAAACAATTGATAATTGTTTAAAATTTACTCGAACATTCCCATTTGATAGGGTTGGATATACTGATACAAAGCCATTTATTGTTTCTAGGTTTATTGCGGTTGCCAATGGAATCCAATCTAAAGTAATGTTGTTGAAATTAGTATTTCCTGCAGGAGTTAAGTGTACGGCACTCGAACCTTTGGTGAATGAGAAGCTGATGATGTCGTTGTGTTGCCCTGATGCAGGATTTGGACTTCCCCAAGCCGTTTCAACAAATACTTTGTATGTTCCATCTCCAACGGTTACATTCGATACATTTTTACCATCCCATACTGCGGTTTTTACACCAAAAGCAGTTGGTGAGGTTGATGCGGTTAGCGTAGCGCCACTAATTGCATCAACAACGTTTTGACCTGATTTGTTAGCCCAAGTGGTTAAGTGATCAATATTTCCGGAGGAGCAGTACTTTAGTTTGGTTTTTATAAATGCACCCGAATTATCTTCTACCCAAACCGCTATTAAATTTTTAGTGGATGTTATAGGAATATTTTGAGTAAATGTAAATGTTAGTGTGCCATTGGTTTGAGCATTTGTTTTTGAAGGAAAAAATAGAAACCCAATCACTGCAAAAAATATTAACGTAGATAAGCGCATGTGTGTTTTCATGATAATGAATTTAGTATTTGAAACAAGTAAAAAGGTAACTAAGTAAGTAAATATATGAATATATTAGATGAATATGCAAGCGATTGTCTGCTAATTTATTAAATCAATTAGTAATTTTCATGGTGCAGATTCGATAGGTGTTGCCAATGGCTTAATTTTTTTATCTTCACATATGTTAATTAAAAAGCAACCACATATTATATTAGTCGCGATTTTACTTTATGTGAATGTAGCATTGTCATTTACCCAAAATCAATTTACGCCTGAGGAGCGTGCTTGGTTGTATCGTATTGTTAAAAAATCACCGGTTCTTGACAAAAACTGGGGTTCTTTTTTTCAGTTCGATAATTCCTCGTTTTGTAAAAACACTAATGGTTCTGTTTTAATTGATTATGATTCCATTTTAAAACATCAAAAATTAATTCCTCAAAGTTTGGTTATTAAAATCGATAGTATTTCTAAATCCTCATCAGGCGTTGTTTCCGAAGCCGCAATAAAAATGGCATTTTTGGAGTTGAATGAAGGACTTAAAAGCTGTTTAAGTCATTCGAGTGCCTGCAACGATTCACTTTATAAATCTTTCATTATTCCATTAATATCAGTTATTCCCCAAAATGTAAGTGATAAAAATACAAGGTTGATATTGGATGTTTTAATGAACCCATCAATACCCATTTTTTTAAAATTAGAGCAGCTTTTAAAATTTAATATGCTTGATGGTAAAGAACAGCTAGCGTTGTTTGAAGCATGGAATGGTTTAATTGCTAATTATATATCTGTTAGAAGCCTTTATTTTGGGAGTACAATTTCGAGTAATAGTACATTTGATGATTTGATTTATTTGGCTGCTGGTGAAGGAAGTGGATCGGCTGGATTATTGAATGAAAACGATGTTAATCCTTTAAAACCGAGTGAGAATTTTTACGGTAAAGCTGTTGGTTTGTTTAATTATGGTTTTACAGTTTCGAACAATGTTTTACAACCTCAGGGCTTATCTAAAGAAAGTATTTTAATTCCTCCTCGAAAATCAATTGCAATACACTCTGTTTTGTGGGGATTAAATGGTTCTTTAAAACCGCTAATTGTTTTTACTTTAAGCAATAAAAGTTATCAGTTATATACAAATAATATAACGCAAGAATTGTCACCTGATCCAAATTCGGGCAAGGGAATATCTCATTTGGATCGAATCAATCAATTCAAACAAATTAAAGTAAATAAGCCAATTGCAGATTTGCAAAAAGAGGGAGGACTCGAAAATATTCTTCAAAAAGAACTGGTTATTAAAGAGAAAATTGAATTTGATATTAATAGGTTAGGTATTGAGATAGATAGTTTGCGAAAGCTATTACCCGCCAGTCAAGTCGCAATTGATGCTCGAAAGGTGCTTGTCAATAGTAGTTTGACTAATTTAACGGATAAGACAACACGAATTGTTGACTTGCAGCGAAAACTCTCGTTGGAGTACAAAGTTATTGATAATGCACAAAAAAAACTCTCTGAAATGACTGCATTATTAGGTGTTAATCCTCAAAAATGGATTTTAAAAGATGGCGATTTTGAGTTTGAAGATGGAGTTATTTTTAATGTGCAAAATCAGGATTTAATTTTTCCTGCAAGGGAGAAATCATCTGAGCTTGAAGTGGTATTAGTTTCGGCAGGATATACTCTTGAGGGTGATAAAAAAGATGAGGTTCAGGTTTGCTTGTGCGTAAATTATTCGAAGGATTTACCTAACTATTTACCTCAGATGCAGGCTGAAATTCAACCTATTTCGTTTAATATGTTTTATTTCCCCGATGCTATTCGATCATTTACTGTTTTGGATTCGATGGTTGTAAATCGAATGAAAAAGATGATTTTTACCAAACCCAATGAAATTAAATTTGTTCGTATTAATGTTGCACCCAGTTTAGATAGTTTAAAGTCTGTAGATGAGGTTAATGCAGCGCATTATTTCAATATTCAACGCGAATTCGATCAGCCCATAACACCGTTGGGATTGCAACGACGAGCTCATGTTTCAATGCAATTAATTAATGATACGGTTGTAATTTTTGCCAACGGATTTGCTGATGGGGTTTCAACTCGATTATCGCAAGTTAGTTGTGATGTTCGGAATCAGTTAAAAGTTAATCGGTTTAATGTTGATAATAATTTGCACTTAAGCGTATTAAGGGCCGTTGGTGCTATCGATCAGGTTTTGGAAATTTCAGGAATATCTGAGAAAAACTCATTTTTGATGCAAATTAAAAACGAATATCATTTAACAGACCATGAGTTTCGTATTTTGCTTTCCGTATTTTTGGATGAAAAATCAAAAAAATAAGTCACTTCAGTTCTTTTTTCTGCTCGTTTGGTCTTGGTAAAAATGTACCTTTGGAAGGTGTAACGGAGTAATTATTGCGATATGATGCTGCAATGATTAAGTTTAAAAAACAGCTTAATTATTAAATAGATTGAGCGACTTACATTAGTGCTGAAAATCAGTCTAATGTCTTGAGTCTTGATACTTAAATCTTGATACTATTTTTTAAATATGAACGAACCTATAATTGAGGTAGGCATTATTAGTGCCTATGAGATTTCATTTGAATTAGTTGGAGAATATCTTTTACAAGGTACCGATGAATATTTATGTGGCAATTGCACTGCAAAAATTAGAGACTCGTTTATTTCAGTTATTTGTGATAATCGAAACTTGTTTGTTGATCACATATGCCATTTGGTTCCAGTTGATGATTCGTGCAAAATTGTATTACGAGATGTAACAATTGGTGTTGGTTTTCATTGGCAACGCAATGAGGATCAGGTTTTTAACGGCAGCTTGAAAATCAAATTGGATGGAAAGGGACAAATTGTTGTTATCAATAGTTTGTTGGTTGAGTCTTATCTAAAAAGTGTTATTTCATCCGAAATGCGAGCCACCTCGTCACTTGAGCTACTTAAAGCACATGCAGTTATATCGCGTAGTTGGTTGTTGGCTCAAATAGGGAAAAATAAATCTATTCAACAAAAAGGAGATCATTATCAATCTGAATTTAGAACAAATGACGAAATTATTAAGTGGTACGATCGCGAGGATCATGTAGATTTCGATGTGTGTGCCGATGATCATTGTCAGCGTTATCAAGGCATAACACGATTAAACACTGCGTTGGTAATAGATGCTGTGGATTCAACCCGAGGTGAAGTTTTAATGTATATTAATCAAATTTGTGATGCTCGGTTTTCGAAATGCTGTGGCGGGGTAACCGAAGAGTTCGGAAATGTTTGGGAACCAGTAAATCACCCTTATCTTCAAAGTTTTGCCGATAATAAAAAAGCACCCAAAGGCTACCACCTCGATTTAAAAGAAGAGGCCTATGCTACGAATTGGATAGAGCAAAGTCCTCCTGCTTTTTGCAATACTTCTGATGCTACCATTCTAAAGCAAGTTTTAAATGATTATGATTTGGAAACTCCCAACTTTTACAGGTGGACAATATCCTATAGCGCAAAGAAGTTGAGCGAAATTGTATTAAAAAAAAGCGGGATTGATTTTGGTTTAATTACCGATTTAATTCCATTGGAAAGAGGTCATTCGGGACGAATTATTAGACTTTTTATTGTCGGTGAAAAACGTTCAATGATAGTGGGAAAGGAGCTTGAAATTAGAAAATGGTTATCTCCAACTCATTTATACAGTTCCGCATTTGTGGTCGAAAAACAAGAGAAGAATAAAAAAGTTGTGTTTGCACTGCATGGAGCAGGGTGGGGGCATGGAGTAGGATTGTGCCAAATTGGAGCGGCGGTTATGGGAGCTAAGGGTTACCAATACAATCAAATACTTGAACATTATTTCAGAGGAGCTCAGTTGAAAAGGAGATATGAATAACGCTAAATCGAATAAGGATACAGGCTGGAGTTGGGTTCCTAGCCTCTATTTCTACCAAGGAATTCCATATAGTATCGTCATGGTTACTTCGGGTTTGATTTATCAAACCATGGGTATCTCGTTGGCTTCATTTGCTTTTTGGACAAGTCTGCTATATTTACCTTGGGCCTTGAAACCCCTCTGGAGTCCCTATGTTGAGGTTGTTTCAACTAAAAGAAACTGGGTTGTTATCACTCAGGTATTGATGGCTTTGGGCTTTGGGATATTAGGTTTTATTCTGCAATCGACTGTGTTTTATTGGGCATCTTTGGTTTTGTTTTTTATTATGGCTGTGCTATCTGCCAGTCACGATATTGCTGCAGATGGGTTTTATATGCTGGCGTTAAATACAAATCGCCAGTCGTTTTTTGTTGGTATTCGAAGTACATTTTATCGATTTGCCATGTTAACAGCTTTAGGCTTATTGCCTTTGATGGCTGGTTATATCCAAGAAAACACAGGACGAGGAGCATCTGCTTTTACGGTTGAGGCGAATGATTTGGGTGATAAAAATCAACTAACTGAATCTGATTTAAATCAATCGGGTTTAGTAGTTAAACCGTTTAAGCTAATTATTCCACTTGCAAAAGGAGATAGCATTCAACATCCATCGGTGGCGATTAATTTGTTGGAGCAACCAGCCTTGGGGGAAGAAGTCGTTGTTAATATTTCGCAAAAGGCTGGAAGTAAAGATATTGAATTAAAAAATAACTCGCAGAGTCACCTTGTTTTCACCGATCAAAATTGGGATGTACCTCAATTGGTTGAATTAAAGGTGAATAAAAATCTGAAGACTTCCTGTGAAACTATTTTTTTAGTATCTGCCGGTAATGTGCCAGTTAGTTGGTTATATACATTTTTAGGCTTAGCAGTTGTTTTACTACTCTTCTCAGTTTATCATTATTATGTTTTGCCTCGAATAATTGAAGAGAAGAAAATATCTAAAGTTGGGATGTTAGTTTACAAAGAGGTTTTTGCATCCTTTTTCAGCAAAGAAGGAGTAATCCCTGCAATATTGTTTTTTGTGCTTTACCGGTTTGGAGAGTCGCAATTAGTAAAAGTAGCTACTCCGTTCTTAGTTGATAGTCAACAAAATGGTGGAATTGGAATGACCTCCTCGCAATACGGCATGGCATATGGTACAATTGGTATGATTGGGTTAACATTGGGAGGGATTCTGGGAGGATTCTTTGCATCGAAATATGGATTGAAAAAGCTCATTTGGTTGATGGCCTTTTTTATGAATGTTCCAAATTTGGGGTACGTGTTACTATCTTTTTATCAACCATTACCTACCGATTGGAGTGTTTATGCAATGATTGCTACGGAGCAGTTCGGATATGGATTTGGATTCACTGCTTACATTCTTTATATGCTTTATTACGTAGGCGAAAGCAAGTTTAAAACGGCCGAGTTTGCCATTGGAACTTCAATAATGGCATTAGGCATGATGTTGCCAGGAATGATATCGGGTTGGATGAAAGAGCTTATTGGGTATGAGTATTTTTTTATTTACGTATTTATTTGTACCATTCCAGGAATGATAGTAATAAAGTATTTAAAACTCGATAAATCGTTTGGTAAGAAAAGCAAAAGCTAGTTATTCAGTTATTTCACCAAAACAATTGTCACCTCTTTGTTCTTCTTTTTAGCTTTTTCAATTGAGCTTTTAGTGCCTGCGCTTCTTCCATCCCAAAATGCAATTAGGTGTGTGCAATGATCCACAATTTTCTGATTACGTATGTGAGTAGCCTGTTTGCCAAATTTAGAGTAGTCGGGTTGATAAACAGTTAATTCAATGCCATTTTCATTGGCGTAATTTGCTGCTAATTCATCAACACCTACTGCACCACCCGTGATGATTTCTGCTGGGGAGTGTTTTTGCAAGGCATTAACTATCAGCGAGTAGTCTGTTATTCCACGACTACCTACAATCGCTAAAATCATGGTCTGTTTTTACTGTTGGACTTCAATTTAATTTAATGTTTTTCAGCAAAATTACAATTTCGAGTATGTTGCATGAAAACATTAAAACTAACATAATTTATTCGCTAAATCAGCAAGATGAGTATTGATTTTTTGCTTCTGTAAATATTATCTAAGAAGCTGTTTAAATTTATAGATGTCTTGATTTTTAGATTATAGAAAGAGGGAGAAGATAAAAAAGATGAAAATAGAATGTTCATCATCCGGAAATATCTTCTATATCTTTCTAATATCTATTATTCTTTCTATCTCGGTATTCAATTAAATTAATTTTAAACAGTTCCTAAAAACGATGTTAGATATTCTTCTTAAATGAGTTTAAGTTTTAGCGGTTCAATTTTTTTTATGTGGTTTTCAATGGGAGATTCATAAAATGCCAAATGAGCTTCTTCGAGCAAATTTTTAATTGGAAATCCTTGAGGTATTTGTGCCAAATCTATTTTATCAATATTTTCTTTAGTAGCATATACGCCTGGTACCCAGTGATTGGGTTCACGTAACTCTTTGTACCTATATTTAGCAAAATCGAGCATGTCATAACATTTCCAAAGTTTACGAAGTCGAAGTAATTCTGCAATGTTAATTTCATTAAATTCATGCGTTTTGTTATATCCATCAAAAGAAGTAAAAGGGTCATCCATAATCATTGCATCTAAATTCTGTTTTGCTACCAAATCAGAATCTTGATAGAATGATGAGGAGGGGAAGATACCTTCCATTTCATCGAAATGAGCATTCTCCGTCATGCCAAAGGATAGCGTATGTACAGCAGGTGACCGCAGACAAAATCGTGCATTCCATTGAATTGGTGTAGCATGAGGAATTGCATTTCGTACTTTTTCTGGAGCTTTAAATAATTGTCCTCCTTTATCGTTTGGTGAAATAATAAAAACACCCATGTCTTTGCTTTGAGCTAATTGTATGGCTGCTTTATTACGTTGAAAAAAATAGTAATAATGAAGATTGACAAATTCAAATAAATCGGTTTCAATTGTTCTTGTAATTACATTTAATGGTGCATGGGTACTAAACCCAACATGTTTTATTAATCCTTCCTCTTTTAGTTTTAATAATTCCTCAACAGCTCCTCCTGACGCGCAAGATTGCTGAAGTATTTCATCATTATTAATGCCATGCCATGCATAAAAATCAAAATAGTCGGTTTGTAGTGTTTGTAATTGCTCTTCAACCATTTGACGCATTGCCGAAGCGCTATGGCCGTTGCCTTTAGTCATTAAATAGTAAGAATTTCGATCTATTTTCAATTCTTGGTTTAATGTTCTACCCAATGCTGTTTCGCTTTTTTTGTAGCCATAGGCAGTTTCGAAATGGTTTATACCATGTTTAATTGCTTGTTCAACCAATACATTACAATGCTCTTGTGTATCTGTAGGAATTTCATTGCGAGGGTCATCCCAAACATGTTTGAAACGCATTCCACCTAAAGTGATTACACTTAGTTTTTTTTCTGTTTTTCCGAATCTGCGATACTCCATACTATTTTAATTTCCAAATTAACAATCAACAAAAATAACGGTTCTATTTTAGGGTTTAGGAATAAAATGAACTTGCAACCTATTTTGTTGTTTAGGATCATTCATCAATACTGTCTAAACGGAATGTTTCTAGAATGAATTTGTTTCAAATCGACAAAAGGTTGTTGCTGCTCTATTAAATAAAAAAGAGGATGCCAATTAAGCTATCCTCTTTTTTGATTCTGTGATGGTGGAGCTGCAGGGAATCGAACCCTGGTCCAAACCTGGAAGCCATATGCTTTCTACATGTTTATTCTACTATTATTTTTCGTGATAAGTCTGGGAGCAGACACCCGAACTTTTCCTTAGCCACTAAATTTTCGTCAACCCACAGTAGCCGCAGGTAAACTATCCCCGATTTAGCTGCACTTCCTAATCAGACGGCCTCGGGGCCACGGTGTCCGGGAAATGTCTCGTCTCCGTTCCTAGAACAGAGATAATGCTAATCTACTATAATTCGATTATGCGGCAAGAGCGTAGTTATTTTCGCCAGTTATAAAGTTCGAGACCTATGATTTGCGAGCCAGAATCTCAATGCTCGACATGCTTACACACCACTTTGCCAAGCTGTCAAATCCAGGTCAGCCCCATGTTGTATAGAGTGCAAATATACATTTTTAGGTGCGAATGCACAATCTTTATTAAAACAATAACATTATTAATTAGGAAGTAAAAAAAGTGCTAGTTTCCAAGGGATTTAAGCTGATGAATGGTAGTTTTGGGTGAATTGGATTTGAAAATGTAACTGCCTGAAACTAAAACGTCAGCACCTCTTTTGATGAGTTCGGGAGCAGTGAGGTTATCAACTCCTCCATCAATCTGAAGTAGTGCAGAACTTCCTTTTTTAAGTATGAGTTCTTTTGCGCGCTCTATTTTTTGGTAAGTGTTATCAATAAATTTCTGACCTCCAAATCCCGGATTAACCGACATGAGCAATACTAAGTCCAAGTCCGAAATAATATCCTCGAGCAAGCAAATTGGGGTGTGTGGATTTAATGTTACACCAGCTTTCATTCCATGTTGCTTTATTAGCTCAATAGTTCGGTGCAAATGAGTACAAGCTTCGTAATGCACATTTAACCAATCAGCTCCCACGTTTTTAAAATCAACAATGTATCGCTCAGGTTGAACAATCATTAAGTGAACATCAAATGGCTTTTTTGCCAAAGGTTTTATGGATTTTAAAACAGGAAGTCCAAACGAAATGTTAGGAACAAAAACACCATCCATTATGTCTAAATGAAACCAATCGGCTTCACTCTCATTAACCATTTGAATGTCGGTAGATAAGTTGCTGAAATTGGCTGATAGCAGTGATGGGGCAATTAAAATACTCATAGTTTAAAATTTAGTATCGCAAAACTAGCAAATTGATTATTTATTTGCGAATTCTTATCCTTTAATAGCCGCAATAGTTTCTATGCACAATCTGGGGTTGTGTAAAATAAAGGTGTTATTCGAATAGGTCGAGTTATTTGATAACGGCACTCAATGTCTTTTGGGGATAAGAGCAAATGAATAAGTCTAAATAGATTGGATGATTACTTTTAATCTTCTAAGCCACTAAACCCCCACGAACACTAAACTCCCAATCAACAAACTCTTGTCTTGCCACTACTGTCCCAAATAGGATTTTAGAATTTTACTTCTATAAGTGTGTTTTAACCGTTTAATTGCTTTTTCTTTTATTTGGCGAACACGTTCTCGAGTTAAATTAAACAATTTGCCAATCTCTTCAAGCGAATAGGGAGGCTCACCACTTAATCCGTAGTATAATCTAATAATGTCAGCTTCGCGTTCCGAAAGTGTTCCCAGCGATCGATCAATCTCTTTTTTTAACGATTCGTCTAATAAATGAGTATCGGGGCTTTCAGTATCCTTCTCAAGCAATACATCATAAAGTGTATTCTCCTCATCTTTTTTCAGAGGGGCATCCATCGAAATATGCCTTCCCGAAACTTTTAACGCATCTTTAACTTCGCGAGGAGCTACCTGTAAAATATCTGCTATTTCTTCAGGAGTAGGTTCGCGCTGAAATTCTTGCTCAAGACGTGCAAACGTAGTATTAACTTTGTTAATAGATCCTATTTTATTCAAAGGTAAACGAACTATTCGCGCTTGTTCTGCTAAGGCTTGAAGTATTGATTGCCGTATCCACCATACTGCATATGAAATAAATTTAAAACCTCGGGTTTCATCAAATCGTTGAGCTGCTTTAATCAGGCCCAAATTACCTTCGTTAATTAAATCAGGTAGCGTTAATCCTTGATTTTGATACTGTTTTGAAACGGAAACTACAAAGCGTAAATTAGCATTAACCATTTGTTCTAAAGCTCGTTGATCCCCCTGGCGTATTAAACGAGCGAGTTGAACTTCCTCTTCGGTTGTAATGAGCTTCATCTTACCTATCTCGTGCAAATACTTGTCGAGCGAAGGAGTTTCTCTATTGGTTACTTGTTTCGAAATTTTTAATTGACGCATAAGTGGTTGATAGATTTAGGTAATCAGAACAAATAAATTCGTTTATAGTTTAAAATTGCATTAAATTTTGGCAATTCCAAAACAATTAATTGCTAAATTCATCAAAATACAATAATTTAATTATGAGTATAAATTGATATTTAAAAATCTTAGTAATTGACAATACTTCGTCAAGTTTTTTGTTAATCACTGATTATCATACGATTAATACTTTAGCCTCGAAATATATAAATAATTGATATATAGCACGTTACGAATAAGTCTAATGTATATTATCTAAAAATCTAATGATCTATTAAATTGAAATATTTGATGTTTAGTAGATTAAAAACGTAAGATTGTATGGAAAAGTACTAAAATGTTTTGATTGTAATGACATTATATATAAGTTTGCATTGAAATTCGATTGGATAATTCTAAAGTAATCACTTCCGAGAAGCATCTTAAACTTCCGAATTTTGTCAAAAAACTATCTAATTTATTTCTTCCTTCATTTTTATTAAAAACATGTACGACATTTTAGAGCTTAATGAAAAGCTGTTACCCGATTTAAAGGAAATAGCCAAAAATTTGGATATTAAACGGGTTGATTCATACAAAAAACAAGAGTTGATCTACAAAATTCTTGACGAGCAAGCAATTAAGGCTTCCCAGAAAAAAGAATCAGATAAAAAACCAGAGCGTATACAAGGTAAAAAGCCTATTAAAGCCAATAAGCCTGTTAAACAGAATAGGGCTGCTGATGCTATTTTCTCTGCTGCCGCTGAATTAGATGAAATAATTTCGGCAGATAAAGATGAAGCAAAAACGAGCGTTAAGCCAGTTATCAGTATCCAAAAAACTGAGGTTGAAGAGCCCGTTATTGCTCCTGTAGTGGTTAATACTCCAACGACTGTTATAACTACCAAAATTGCTTCAAATGATGAGTCTGCGAACGTTCCGGAAAAGAAAAAGCAAATAACTATTCAAACAAAACGTAAAGTTGTGGTTGAAAAAGTGGATGATATTCCCAACGATGATCCATTTAGCGATGATGAGACTGAGAAGGTGGTTGTGACAACAATAGCTGTTGATTCACAAGATGATAATACAACGGAAACGAAAATTATTACGCCTCGATCATCAGAAGAAGGATCTCAGAAAAAAAGTTGGTCGCAAAATCAAGATCGTAACCGTGAGAATCCACATCGTAAAAACGATCGAAAAGAAGATAAAACATACGAGTTCGAAGGAATAGTATCTGCCTTTGGTGTTTTAGAAATTATGCCTGATGGTTATGGTTTTTTACGTTCATCGGATTACAATTACTTAAATTCTCCGGATGATATTTATGTGTCTCAATCGCAGATTAAGCTGTTTGGTTTAAAAACTGGAGATACTGTTTTAGGAACTATTCGACCACCTAAGGAGGGGGAGAAATATTTCCCACTTATTAAAGTTGAGCAAATCAATGGACGAACACCTGATTATGTGCGTGATCGTGTGCCGTTTGATCATTTAACGCCTATTTTCCCTACTGAGAAATTCAATATTGTTGGAGGTCGCAGAGCTAGTATATCATGCCGTGTTGTTGATATGTTTGCACCTATTGGTAAAGGACAGCGAGGTTTAATTGTTGCTCAGCCAAAAACGGGTAAAACCGTATTGTTAAAAGAGATTGCCAATGCCATTGCCTTAAATCATCCTGAAGTTTATATGATTATTTTATTAATCGATGAACGACCAGAAGAGGTGACCGATATGGCTCGTAGCGTAAATGCTGAGGTTATTTCATCAACTTTTGATGAACCAGCTGAACGACATGTAAAAGTGGCTAACATCGTACTTGAGAAAGCCAAGCGATTGGTTGAATGTGGTCACGATGTAGTGGTTTTACTGGATTCAATAACTCGTTTAGCGCGTGCTTATAATACCGTTAGTCCAGCTTCAGGCAAGGTATTGTCGGGTGGTGTTGATGCCAACGCACTTCATAAACCTAAGCGCTTTTTTGGTGCTGCCCGTAATATCGAAAACGGTGGATCGTTAACCATTTTGGCTACCGCATTAACTGATACTGGATCGAAAATGGATGAAGTTATTTTCGAAGAGTTTAAAGGGACTGGTAATATGGAACTTCAGTTGGATCGTCGTTTGGCTAACAAGCGCATTTATCCTGCTGTTGATGTTAACTTATCAAGTACTCGTCGCGAAGATTTATTATTAGACCCTGAAGCGATGAACCGTATATGGATATTAAGAAACTATCTTTCTGATATGAATCCGGTTGAGGCCATGGAGTTTTTATCAGATCGCATGAATAAGACAGTTTCAAACCAAGAGTTCCTGATTTCGATGAATGATGGATAATTGAATTTTTAATTTATTATATATAGAGGGATCAGTTTAAAAGCTGGTCCTTTTTTTTATCCAATTTTATTGTGTGGTATATGCGGATGTGTCACACCTGCGCTTTCAACGTCTAAACAACTCACCTCTAAACCTCATACTTCTCAAGCATAAACATTTCAACTTTAAACCCTAACCCCTAACTCTATGTTATTTTTATCAATTATAAATTGCATCTTAATGAGTATTTTGCAATCTCTAAATGGCAAAATACTCATTTTCGTTTTTATCTTTGTGTTGCAAAACTGTTTTATTGAATGCAGCCTTTTATAAAAACACATCGATATTTAATAGATCATCTTGATACTCCAGTACGAAGAGATTTAATTGGCGAGATCAATTGGGATGATCGTTTAATTGGAATTAAAGGTGCAAGAGGAATTGGGAAAACCAATTTTTTGCTTGATTATGCCAAGCGAGCATATGGAAGCGATAAGGCCTGCTTGTACGTTAATTTGAATAATCTTTATTTTTCGGATCGAACAATTATTTCGTTTGCCGATGAATTTAGAAAAACGGGAGGGCAAACGCTCATTTTAGATCAAGTTTATAAATATGATAATTGGTCAACCGAACTGCGTTATATATACGATAATTTCACTGATTTACATGTTGTTTTCAGTGGATCATCGGTTATGCGTTTGCAAGAGGAGAATCCCGAATTGTTTGGTAAAGTTAAGTCGTATTCGCTTGAAGGATTTTCGTTCCGTGAATACTTAAATCTTAAAGCAGGTACTTCATTTAGTAGTTTTTCGCTTCAAGATATCCTAACTAAACATGAAGAAATTTGTCGCGAAATAGTTGATCAAGTAAAGCCTTTGGCTTATTTTAACGATTACCTTCATCATGGATATTATCCATTTTTACTTGAAGATCACAATTATCTCGAAAACCTACTTAAAAATATTAACCTTACCTTAGAAATAGATATTAGTTATTTAAAACAAATAGAACTTAAGTACTTGCCTAAGCTTCGTAAATTGCTTTATTTAGTTGGATTGTCGGCACCTTTTCAGCCAAATGTAAGTAAGCTAAGTAACGATGTGGAGACTTCGCGGGCTACGATAATGAATTATCTGATTTATTTAAAACAAGCTCGATTAATTCACTTGCTTTATGATAGCGAAGAAGAAATAGTTAAGAAGCCACAAGCGGTATTTATGCAAAATCCAAACTTGGTATTTGCGGTGTCTCAAAATGATGTTGATATGGCAGGGGTTCATAAAACCTTTTTTTATAATCAATTAGGGTATCAGCATAAATTATTAGCATCCAAGAACTGCGATTTTTTAGTGGATGGAAACTATTTGTTTTATGTCAATAAAAAGATTAAAAATTTAGGACATAATGAATATTGTGCTTGCGATATGATAGAAATAGGTGAGAAGCATGAAATTCCATTATGGCTCTTTGGATTTTTGTTTTGACAAGCAATAAAGGATTTGTAATTTCGGTAAAAAAATATAGTTAATTCCAATTATAAACACTTAGGAGATAAACAATGGCAAAAGAAAAAAAGTTTGTTACCTGTGATGGAAATTATGCCGCAGCTCACGTCGCTTATATGTTCAGCGAAGTTGCCGCAATATATCCCATTACACCTTCATCTAACATGGCTGAAAATGTTGATGAGTGGGCTGCTGCTGGCCGCAAAAATATGTTCGGTGAAACTGTTCAATTAGAAGAGATGCAATCAGAAGCTGGTGCTGCTGGTGCTTTGCATGGCTCATTGCAGGCTGGAGCTTTATCAACAACATTTACCGCATCGCAAGGTTTATTGTTGATGATTCCAAATATGTATAAAATTGCTGGTGAGTTACTTCCAGGCGTATTTCACGTAAGTGCTCGTAGTTTAGCTGCTCATGCACTCTCTATTTTTGGTGATCACAGTGATGTTATGTCATGTCGTCAAGCTGGATTTGCAATGCTAGCAACAGGAAGTGTTCAGGAGGTTATGGATTTAGCTGGTATCGCTCACTTAGCTGCCATTAAATCTCGCGTTCCTTTCATGCATTTTTTCGATGGATTTCGCACTTCGCATGAGATTCAAAAAGTTGAATTGATGGATCAAACCGATATTGTTGGTTTAGTAGATCAAAAAGCGCTTAAACAATTCCGCGACAATGCTTTAAATCCTGCACATCCTGTTACTCGTGGAACTGCACAGAATCCAGATATCTATTTCCAAGGGCGTGAAGCAGCCAACTCGTTTTACAATGCTGTACCTGACATCGTTTCTGATTACATGAATGAAATCAGCAAAATAACAGGTCGTAAATATCGTCCATTCGATTATTATGGTGCTCCTGATGCTGAAAACATTTTAGTAGCAATGGGTTCAATCACTGATACCATTAAAGAAGTTGTTGATTATAAGTTGGCTGCAGGTGAAAAAGTAGGTTTAATAGCTGTTCACTTGTATCGTCCTTTCTCGGCAAAATACTTCTTCGAAGCATTCCCAAAAACAGTCAAGCGCATCGCTGTGTTAGATCGCACCAAAGAACCAGGTGCTAACGGCGAGCCTTTGTATTTAGATATTCGTGATTTGTTTTACGGTAAAGTAAATGCTCCCATTATTGTTGGTGGACGTTATGGTCTTTCATCGAAAGATACGACTCCTTCGATGATTATTTCGGTTTATGACAACCTTAAAATGGCTGAGCCTAAAAATCAGTTCACAGTTGGTATTGTTGATGATGTTACTTTTACATCGTTACCATTGTTACCCGAAATTAGTTTAGCTTCTAAAGGAACATTCCAAGGTAAATTTTATGGATTAGGTTCTGATGGAACGGTTGGAGCAAATAAAAACTCGATTAAAATTATTGGTGATAATACCAATAAATATGCACAAGCTTATTTTGCTTACGATTCAAAAAAATCAGGTGGTATAACTGTTTCTCACCTTCGTTTTGGAGACAACATTATTCGCTCACCTTATTTGGTTGTAACGCCCGACTTTGTGGCTTGTCATGTGCCATCGTATTTAGGTAAGTACGATATGTTACGTGGTTTAAAACAAGGAGGTACTTTCCTTTTAAACTGTTCGTGGGATGCGCAAGAGACTGCAAAACGCTTGCCTAATAGTGTGAAAAAATACTTAGCCGATAAGCAAATTAGTTTCTATACAATTAATGCAACAGCCATTGCTGAAGAGATTGGTTTGGGTAACCGCACCAACACCATTATGCAAGCATCATTCTTTAAGATTTCGGAGGTAATTCCTTACGATACTGCAGTTGCTGCAATGAAAACTGCGATTAAGAAAACGTTTGGTCGTAAAGGTGAAGATGTTGTTACCATGAACTATGCAGCTGTTGATCGTGGAGGTGAATTAACCAAAATTGAAGTTCCTGCTGCATGGTCTAAGTTAGGTGCTGATGAGGATGTTCTAACCAGAAAAGTACCACAGTTTATCAAAGATTTTGTTTTTCCAGTCAATAACCTTTTAGGTGATGATCTTCCTGTTAGTATTTTTAAAGGACGCGAAGATGGAACTTTACCTGCTGGAACAACCGCTTACGAAAAACGTGGTATTGCAGTAAATGTACCTGAATGGCAGTCCGATAATTGTATTCAGTGTAATCAATGTTCGTATGTATGTCCTCACGCTGCTATCCGACCATTTTTATTGGATGCAAAAGAATTGGCTGGATCACCTGCAAACACGGTGACTAAAAAAACAAACGGTAAAGGATACGAAGATCTTCAATATCGTATTCAAGTAAGCGTTTTAGATTGTACCGGTTGTGGTAACTGTGCTGATGTTTGTCCTTCGAAAACCAAAGCGCTTGTCATGAAACCATTAGAAAGCCAAATGGATCAAGTTGATCGTTGGGAATATATGGCATCGACTGTAACCATTAAAGATACCATTACTGCAAAAGATTTGAATGTTAAATCATCACAGTTTGCTCAACCATTATTCGAGTTCTCTGGTGCATGTGCTGGTTGTGGCGAAACTCCATACATCAAGTTAATCACCCAGTTATATGGCGATCGTATGATGATTGCGAATGCCACAGGATGTTCTTCTATTTACGGAGGATCTTCACCAGCATCATCTTATTGTGCAGGTAAAGATGGACGTGGACCTGCTTGGGCTAACTCATTGTTTGAGGACAATGCCGAGTTTGGATTAGGCATGGCTACCGCTTCTGAAAAAATGCGTGCCCGAGTTGAGCGTTTAATTAATGAGAATATGGGTTCGGTGAATGCTGCTACTAAAGTTGCTTTCGAGAGCTGGCTTGCCAACAAGCAAGATGGATCAACCACAATGGCTGTTTCTAAGGAATTAATTGCAGCACTTGAAAAAGAATCACATGCTTGTGCAAAAGAATTATTAGCATTGAAAGATAGTTTTGCTAAAAAATCGGTTTGGATTTTTGGTGGTGATGGATGGGCATATGATATTGGATACGGAGGATTAGATCATGTAATTGCTTCGGGTAAAGATGTTAATATTTTGGTAATGGATACCGAAGTGTATTCAAATACTGGAGGACAGGCTTCTAAATCAACACCTATTGGAGCTGTTGCTAAATTTGCTGCCGCAGGTAAGCGTATTCGTAAAAAAGATCTTGGTTTAATGGCCACTACTTACGGTTATGTTTATGTTGCACAAGTTGCGATGGGATCGAATCAAACTCAATATTTTAAAGCTTTAAAAGAGGCAGAAGCTTATCCTGGACCATCATTAATTATCGCTTATGCACCATGTATCAATCATGGATTAAAGAATGGCATGGGAGCAACTCAGGAAGAGTCCAAGTTAGCCGTTGAGTGCGGTTATTGGCATTTGTATCGTTACAATCCAATGATGGAAGCTGAAGGAAAAAATCCATTCCAAATGGATTCGAAAGCGCCAGATTGGAGTAAGTTTCAGGACTTCTTGAAAGGTGAAGTACGATATACTGCACTTCAAAAAGCTTTTCCTGCTGAGGCTAAAGAGTTGTTTAAAGCTGCTGAAGAAAATGCTAAATGGCGTTACAGTGCTTACAAACGTTTTGCCGAATTGACTTATTCTATTGTTGAGTAAGGCTAGTAAGCTAATAAATACAAGAAAGGGCGTCTAGAAATGGACGCCCTTTTTATTGCTCTTAATAATGGTGAGTTGTATGGTAAGTTATCTCTTCATTACTTTTCTGCGCTCAAAAAAGTAACCAAAAAAGGCTTGACGGACTGAACTCGTTCCGCAGCACTTCACTTAAACAGCACTCCGCCGATAAGGAATTTTTTGTTTTTATGCTTCGCAGCGTTCAGCATGATTAGGATGTTTGGATTGTACTGTTTTAGACAACCCCCCTCGCGTAGCGAAAGCGCGTTGGCTATGATGAAACGGCGAGCAGGAGAAGGCCATGAGGGTAGTAGCATCGTTTCATCTTGATTTTTTGTTACTTTTTGTATCAAGACAAAAAGTAAGAAGATTCAACTCGCACTA
>JBBQUP010000031.1:0-31183 GCA_038212305.1 Bacteroidales bacterium | reverse complement strand
GTTATTAAGGTTGCAAAATCCATCAAGCCTTCTCCTCGTGGAGAACTAGAAATCACAACTGTAAATCAAGAATATCTCGATAAAAAAGAACTTAAAGTTGAATTGATGGGACGTGGCTTTGCTTGGTTAGATACTGGCACACATGAATCACTCCTTGAGGCCAGTCATTTTATTGAAACATTAGAAAAACGCATTGGACTTAAAGTAGCTTGTCCTGAAGAGATTGCATTTATGCAAAATTGGATTACTAAAGATGAGTTAATTAAACTGGGAACATCGCTTGCAAAAAATCAGTATGGACAATATTTATTAAACTTAGCAAAACGTTTATAACAGATGAAGTTCATAAAGACCGATATTGAAGGGTTGATGATTATTGAGCCAAAGGTTTTTGGCGATGATAGAGGTTACTTTTTTGAATCGTTTAACCTATATAATTTCAAGGAACACATTGGAGAGATTCAATTTATTCAGGACAACGAGTCGGAATCAACCAAAGGTGTTTTGAGGGGTTTGCATTTTCAGCGTCCTCCTTTCGATCAAGCCAAATTGGTTCGTTGTATTGAAGGTGAAGTGTTGGATATTGCTGTTGATATACGAAAAGGCTCGCCAACCTATGGCAAACACATTTCAATCTTGCTCTCCGGAGAAAACAAAAAGCAGTTTTTTATTCCCCGTGGATTTGCTCATGGCTTTGTTGTATTGAGCGAATCGGCCATTTTCTCCTATAAGGTGGACAATTGGTACGCTCCTACTCACGATGCTGGTATCGCTTTTAACGACGATGACTTAAAAATCGATTGGAAAATTGCCTCCCATGACATTAAGCTTTCAGAAAAAGATAAAACACTAAAAAAGCTAGCAGAAACAGACATTCCATTTGAATATTAATGCTATGCCTAATGAAATTCCAAAATACCCTAAAGAATACTTGAAGTATATACACATATGATATACTTTTGAGAACTAAACATTAGCGTATGAAAACAGTGTCATTAAAAATAGATGATTCAATTTTTGGAGAAACTGAAAGAATTTTATCCAGAATAAAACAACCTAGAAATCGTTATATAAACGAAGCTTTAGAGTACTATAATCAGATTCAAAACCGATTGTTGCTTGAAAAAAGGTTGAAAATGGAATCGGAATCGGTAAAAGAAGATTCAATGAAAGTACTTAAAGACTTTGAGGAGATTGATTATGCAGATTAGACAATTTGAGATTTGGATTGCTGATTTGAATCCACCTAAAAGGACAGAAGCTGGAAAGTTAATACCAGTTTTAGTAGTACAGACAAATTTGCTCAATACTGTTTTTCATCCATCAACAATCGTTTGTCCTATAACAACAAATGTTCATGAAGACTCAGACATATTGCGTATTCATCTTAAAAAAGGAATGGCAAATTTGCATCAGGATTGTGATGTAATGATTGACCAGATTAGAGCTATTGATAATAAACGCCTAGTTAAGAAAGTTGGAGAAATACCCACTGAACTGATTAAACTAGTGAAAGAAAATATTAAGATTGTAATTGACACTGAATAATGCACATAGACATAATGCCCGACCATGTAAAATGGCGACAAGACGCAGTATTATTAGATTTGTACACGCAAAAAAGTTATTTCTAATTTGTAAGATTCAAATAATTAGTTAAGCCACCAATCGAAGATCGACGGATTCAATTCACGAATAAACTATTAAAGATGACCGAATAATTTCATTCGTGGATTCGTGGCTATTTATTCATCTTTAGTTCGGTTTAGGGGTTATACCTGAGTCGAACATATGTGAATAGGCTGTGCCATAATTCGCACAACGCAGGCAAAGCCTGATATAATAACACAACGAAGGCAATAGCCTAAGCCGAACCTTAGATTAATCTAAATGAATAAATGTTAATTCCCTCTTTGAAAAATAGAAAATAAGGCTGCTTAAGTTTTTCTGCCGATCTTATGTAACTGAATCGATTTCATCAACTCACTGACTATTACCTTAATGCAAAAAATAGGACTATTTATTCCAACTTTAAATGCCGGTGAAAACTGGCATATATTGTTACAAGGTATAGTCAATCAAGATTTTTTGTTGCATAAGAAGCTAATTATTGATTCGGGTTCAACAGATAAAACCACTAAAATAGCTGAAGATTTTGGATTTGAAATTATCAACATCAACCCTACTGATTTTGATCATGGAGGAACACGAAATTTAGCATCTGATCATTTGAGTGATTGTGATATCATTATTTATCTTACGCAAGATGTTCTTCTGTTTGATTCAACATCGCTCAAAAATCTGGTAATGCCTTTTGATGATGAAAAAATTGCATGCACCTACGGACGCCAATTGCCCCATGAGACTGCAAACCCATTAGCAATACATGCTAGATCCTTTAATTATCCTGCTAAATCATTATTAAAATCAAAACAAGACATTACAACACGGGGATTCAAAACCTGTTTTATGTCAAACTCATTTGCCGCTTACAGAACCAAGGATTTATTCAATGAAAAAGGGTTTCCAAACAATTCAATATTTGGTGAAGATGCCATCTTAGCTTCAAAATTTATCTTAAATGGAAAAAAAATTTACTACAATAGCGATGCTAAAGTTTTTCATTCCCATAGCTACAGCGTAAAGCAGGAGTTTAAACGATACTTCGATATTGGGGTGTTTCATCAATCCAACTCATGGATCCGAGAAAAATTTGGATCTCCAAAAGGAGAAGGCTTGAAGTATGCTAAGTCTGAATTAAGCTACACATTGAAAACAGCGCCATTATGGATTTTCAGAAGTATCCTTTCAACAATTGTAAAACTACTTGCCTATCAGCTTGGAACAATCTATTATATTTTTCCATTATTTTTGATTAAAAAACTATCTATGAATAAGTTGTTCTGGATAAAACACGCGAAACCGATATCGATCCTTGAATAAATAAGTCATACGATTAATCTTGATACTTGGATCTCAATACTAAAATATAAACACATGAAATCAATGAATATATTAGTCACTGGCAGCAATGGCCAACTTGGAAATGAGATAAAACAACTGGGATCACAATACCCAAATTTTAAATTTAATTTCACCGATGTGGCTGAAATGGATATCACCAACCAGACGAGTGTCATGTCGGCTTGTGAAGCCAATAAAATTGATGCCATTATTAATTGTGCTGCTTACACCGCAGTTGACAAGGCCGAGAGTGACGAAGCGCTTTGCGCTGCAATTAATGCCACCGGAGTTGCTAATTTAGTTGCCTATTGCGAGAAAGTATCAGCGAAACTCGTTCATGTTTCAACCGATTATGTGTTCAATGGCGAAAACTTTCGACCAATAATTGAGTCCGATCCCATTCACCCGATGGGTGTTTATGGCCAAACCAAAGCAGAAGGTGAACAACATGTATTAGAATCGAAAGCGGATGCCATTGTCATCAGAACATCTTGGCTCTACTCCTCTTTTGGGGCTAATTTTGTAAAAACTATTCGAAAATATGCCATTGAACGAGGTCAGCTAAAAGTGGTTTTTGACCAAATAGGAACACCAACTTATGCGGCTGATTTGGCAAAAACAATTTTAGAGATTCTTTCAAATAATGAGTCGATCTCAACAAAGGGGAGATTGTATCATTACTCAAACGAAGGAGTCGCATCGTGGTACGATTTTGCTAAAGCCATTGTAAAACAGTCCGATATTCCTTGTGTAATTGAACCTGTTGAGTCAACACAATTCCCAACACCTGCGAAAAGACCCCACTACTCGGTATTAAATAAATCAAAAATAAAAGCCGATTTTGACATTGAAATCCCTTATTGGATGGACTCATTGAAAAAATGCATCGCTATACTTGATGAGCAAAAAAGCATTTAATTATCTTTACACCATTATTGTAATTTTAGAGACATAAAAAACAATTAACAACAACCAAATGAAAACCATTCTAATCACTGGAGGAGCCGGTTTTATAGGCGCCAACTTTGTTCCTTACTTTGTAGAAAAATATCCCAATTATAAAATCATCAATTTCGACAAATTGACCTATGCTGGGGATTTAAAAAATTTATCTGAAGTAAAATCATCGAATTACGAATTTATTAAAGGCGATATCTGTAATCGCGAACTCATTGAATACCTATTTGAAAAAAACGATATCAGAGGGGTTATTCATTTTGCTGCTGAATCGCATGTTGACAATTCGATCTCTGGGCCTGAGGTATTTATAAAAACCAATATCAATGGCACTTTTACTCTCTTGGATGTGGCTCGTAAACATTGGATGATCTCTCCTTTTAAGTTCAAAGAAGGATACGAAGAATGTCGATTTCATCATATCTCCACAGATGAAGTTTACGGAACATTGGGTGATACCGGATTGTTCAGAGAAGACACTCCATACGCTCCCAACAGCCCCTATTCGTCATCGAAAGCAGGATCGGATTTATTAGTTCGCGCCTATTTTCATACTTACGGAATGGATGTGACAACCAGTAATTGCTCAAACAATTATGGCCCAAAACAGCATAACGAGAAACTCATTCCAACGATTATTCGAAAAGCCGTTACCGGCGAAAATATTCCTATTTATGGCGATGGTAAAAATATTCGTGACTGGTTGTATGTGCTAGATCATTGCACCGGAATTGACTTGGTTTTTCATAAAGGGAAATCAGGTGAAACCTATAATATTGGTGGTCGAAATGAACGCGATAATTTGTTTATAGTCAATCATATTTGTCATGTTTTAGATAGTAAAAAACCTCGTGTTGATGGTAAATCTTACAAAACGCAAATTACATTTGTGCAAGATAGAGCTGGTCACGATCGCAGATATGCCATTGATGCCACTAAAATAGAAACAGATTTGGGTTGGAAAGCTGCTGAGAATTTTGAGACCGGTATTGAAAAAACAATTGACTGGTATCTTAATCGTAAATAATGAATTACTACAAAACCATCTTTTTTTTCCTACTAACAATGGGTTGTGCATGTTCCGAAATGAGTGCACAATCCATCAAAGCCACTTCAACTTTTTCGGCCAACACAATTGTTTCATCTGGAAAACTGCCTGCATTATGGCAAATTGCAAATCAAGAGGGGCGATACAATTCGGTTGATCCTACACAAACATTCACAAGTGGAGGATTAGAATTAACGCTCAAACCATCGGAAATGCTCTTCATTAAATCGAATATTGAACTGGATTACAACTCATCAAACAGTGAAGTTTGGTTGCATAAAGGCTCCATAGATGCCAACTACAATGGCTGGCAATTATCAGCAGGACTCTCATTGTTCGATCACATATTAAACAGCGAAAATCAAGGCGTAGGCTCCTATTTGTACGGTCATAATTATCGTCCAATTCCTCGTATCAGCTTTATAACTGTTGGTTATAAAAAACTCCCATTTACAAAAGGAAGAATAGAATTTAAAGGTGGGATAACTCAAGGAATGATAATCAAGTACCAATTCAATTCCTCAATAACAGACTATTGGCTTCATGAAAAATATGGCTACGTCCGGTACAATGGAGGAAAAATAAAACCCTATGCCGGAATAAACCATTCAGCATTAATTGGAGGTGAATTAAATGGATCGAAGATACCCATTGATTTTTGGGCTAGCTTTTTTGCAAAAGGATCGGCTAAAATCGGTGGTGGTGAAGAAACAAATGCTGCCGGAGCTCACATGGGATTATTTGATTTTGGTTTTGAATTGAAGACTTTGCAAGGAGGTATTCATATCTATTATCAAATACCTTTTGCTGATAAATCGGGCATGAATATCCCAAGGGATAATTCGGATCATATATTAGGTGTCGATTGGAAACCATCTAACCTAAAATGGTTGAAAACCCTTACAGTAGAATGGATTCAAACAACTTATCAAAGTGGCAATGGCATGCCTGATCCTATTTTGAATGGAGAATTGATTTTTCCACATCAAATAGCTGATTACGACCAATTTATGCTTGATAAGTTTGGCGTATCACAACCAACGCCTTTTACCTATAAACAAGTTTTGCAATACCTTAAAGACAATATTAATCAAGGGCATGAATTTGGAGGTAGAGATGACTATATGAACAATGGAATGTATTATTTGGGCTGGAGTTACAATAACCAAATAATGGGAATGCCGTTGAATTTAACCAATAACCAACTTTCGATTATTTATCCTGATATGACTTTCCTAGGAGGTTTATTTATTGCCAACAATCGCTTTAATGCAATTCACATTGGAGGGACTGGGATTATAACTCCAAATTTAGATTGGACATTAAAACTAACCTATTCGAAAAACTTCGGTAGCTATTCAAATCAATATCCGGGACGTTACACTTGGACTGAAACAGAGAACTACTATTTTAAAGGAGGGAAAACACAATACTATGCAATTGCTGGTATCAATTGGTTGCTAAAACCACCAATTCCCATTCAATTATCGCTTAATATAGCAAAAGACTGGGGTGATATATATCATACCACAACGTTAAGTACTGGAATCACCTACAAACCAGCATTCTAAAAAATTACATCTAAGTAAAACAAATTACCATAAAAACTAATTAACCTTTTTTTTATCTTTGATTATTCAACGAGGGGATTTATGCTCAAAGAAAAGGAAAAAGTAGTTAATAATTTTTTAGCATTTATAGATGTTATCATTGCTTGGGGTGCAATAAACTTAGCACTTTATCTTGGAACCAATCAATACAGCTGGCTTGCCGACAAAGACCTAGTAATCATACATATGCTTATTTTTGCAATATGGTTTCTCTTAGCAAAACAGTTCCACCTAAACGAACTCTATCGGTCTCGCCCCTATTCCATAATCCTATTTAATTGCATTGGGATGTCGCTCATTGGCTCAGGCTTTTTGGGATTGACATTTTATATATTTAAACTTTCGTTTGTTGGACTAAACACCTTAATCTTATTTGGAATAATTGATGTATTTGCAACATTTTTTTTAAAAGCAATTATTTACAAAGGATTAAAAAAGATTAGAACCCAAGGTATTAACTCTAGAACTATTATAATTATTGGTGATGAATCAGCAGCTACTTTTATCAACCAAATTAATTTAAACAAAGAGTGGGGATATCGTATAGCTGCCATTATGGGTTCTCCCCAATTAGAAAAAATATTTGGCGAAAACTACCCTTTTTTAAAAGCCAATTCCGTAAATCTCAATCAACTTATTGCAGAAAAAGCTATCGATGAAGTCATTTATTGTTACGATAAACCTAACATGGATGAGGTAGAATCGCTAATTTTCAGCTGTAGTGAAGTAGGTGTTGTTTTTCGCATGTATTCTCCTTTTTTTAATATGCTGACAAAGAAAACCTATTTACATTACTTTAGCACAACTCCAATGATTACGTTTTCGAATACCCCAATTGATTACTGGGAGCTTTTGTTAAAACGCATATTCGACATAATTGTATCCCTTTCGGTCATCATACTTTTCGCACCAGTTTTTGTAGCAATTGCTATTCTAATAACGATTTCATCTAAAGGTCCAATATTTTTTATGCAAAAAAGAGTTGGCATCAGAGGTCGTAAATTTTGGGTCTATAAATTCCGCACCATGGTTATTAATGCCGAAGCTTTAAAGCACGACTTGATGGAGCATAATGAAATGGATGGACCTGTATTTAAAATATCTCGTGATCCACGCATTACAGCAATTGGTCTGTTTCTTAGAAAAACGAGTCTGGATGAATTACCTCAGTTTTTTAATGTGCTGCTAGGCGACATGTCAATTGTTGGACCTCGACCTCCGATACCTCAAGAGGTAAAGGAATACGAACGTTGGCAATTAAGGCGACTATCCATGAAACCAGGCATAACTTGCTTATGGCAGATTGCTCCATCGCGCAATACCGTTTCGTTCGAAGAATGGATGAAAATGGATTTGCAATACATCGACAATTGGTCGCTTAAAATGGATTTTGTAATTGTATTAAAAACTGTTCGAACCATGTTACGTGCCGACGGAAAATAAACTACCTACATGGCTAAAATACTCATTATTGCAGGAACACGTCCAAATTTCATAAAAATAGGTCCAATATTCAAAGCCCTTTCCGATATAAAAGAGTTCGATGTAAAACTTTGTCACACCGGTCAGCACTTCGACCCGGTTATGAATGATATCTTTTTTAAAGAGCTCAACCTGCCTATCCCCCATTATCAACTTAATATAAACGGAGGATCTCACGCATCGCAAACTGCCCGAATTATGCTTGCTTTTGAAGAAGTTGTGCTAATGGAAAATCCCAATTTAGTAATTGTTGTTGGCGATGTTAACTCAACCATGGCTTGTAGCTTGGTAGCATCAAAACTTAACGTAAAACTCGCTCATGTAGAAGCAGGATTAAGAAGTTTCGATAAAACCATGCCCGAAGAGATTAATCGCATGGTTACAGACTCAATAGCTGATTTTCTTTTTGTTTCAGAACCTTCAGGCATCACCCATCTAACCAAAGAAGGTCATGACATGAGTACCGTTTTTTACGTGGGTAATGTTATGATTGACACGTTAATTGCAAATGAAAACGCAATTAATACAAACTCAATTCTAACCGAATACAACCTGAAAAAAAACGACTACCTACTTTTAACACTTCATCGACCATCGAATGTCGATGACCCTAAAACGCTAAACGAACTAGTGATGTTTATTAATTCACTGTGCGAGCGAAAAACGGTTATTTTCCCAGTTCACCCAAGAACTCGCAAACAATTAGAAACTGTTTTACTTAATAATGCCATCCCTGCTAATTTAATTTTTACAGAACCACTCGGCTACCTGCCATTTCAAAAACTGCTTAAACATGCATCTGTTGTTATTACTGACAGCGGTGGTATTCAGGAAGAAACAACCTTTATTGGCATCCCATGCATTACATTACGTGAAAACACCGAACGTCCTATTACCATTGACGTAGGAACGAATATCCTAGTTGGAAATAATTATAAAGAAGCCCTGCTATTAACGGATAAATACCTAGAATTGAAATCTTTAACCCATACTATTCCTGAGTTATGGGATGGTAAAACATCTACCAGAATTGCCAAAATACTTAAGGATAAATTATTGATTAATTAAAATAATGAATCATCAGGCAATGCAAATATTAATAGTGTTTAAACATATATATTCATGAATAAATATCTGATTATAAGTATTATAACTATTGGGATGTATTCCTGCAACTCAAAAAACACTCCCCCAAAGGGTTTTCCTGATGAAAAAATGATGACCAACATTCTCATAGATTTTCATACAATTGAGGCGGTGATGAATAACAACCCAAATTCATATAATTTAGATAAAACAATTATTGCCGGTTATTACAAACAGCTTTTTTTAAAATATGATTTAACCAAAGAGAAGTTTGATGCAATAATGGCCTGGTATGCCGATCATCCTGAAATATACAATAATATATATGCTCAAGTTATTGCCACTTTAAGCGTTCTTGAAGCAGAAACACAAACGCAAAGCAAAGCTTATGCTGACTCGATAGAAATAAACTCCCCAAAAATAACGAATTTATGGAAGGATTCAACACAATACAATTGTCCTCTACCCGATTCTATCGACAAACGAATACCTTTTCACATTCCTGTAGATTCGCTTAAAAATGGATTTTACAAATTAACCGCATATTATACGTTTAGAAAGGAAGATCTTTCAATAAAAAATCAGGCAATGCTCAGTCCAATGTATGCGGATAGGACTGTTGATACAATATTTATTGATATTCGTAAATCGTTTAAAAGAACATCCCTCGATTTTGTTGTTGATAGCTTAAAACCCATGCCTATTATTAATTTTAGTGGTTTCCTACTCATTCAGCAATCGCGAACAAAACCTCATGTAAATATTGATGGCATTGAATTTCAGCACATCCCTCAAAAAGAATTATTGAATCGATAGATGAGGAAAATTTCAGCGCATTATGCATGGAGTCGGCATACAGGTTTTATTAAAAATCCGATAATATCTCTTGATGATTCGCATCAAATAACCAATCTGATTTCATTAGGTTCAAATTATCGAGAACAGGCAGGTGTTGAATTTTATAGTGGATTACTGTTGCCATCATTTCTAGGCATAAACACTAATCTGCTAAATGCAAACGCTTTTAAACAAGCCAATCAAAACTTTAAAGCAAATGGCTGCTTGTTAATCGCCGATTTATGCACTGATAATCAAAAAACAAACCCACAACAGAACTGGATTTATCCAACCTTAAAGCAACCTATATCACCCAAAAGCATTAGCGATTATTCACAAATTATAGATGTGAATAATCAAAAGAGTTTAATCGATGCACTAGAATTGTATCACACAAAACGATGGAAAAGTTTTAACGAAACAAAAAACGATGGAACATTTGAGCTAAGCACCGCTCCAGGAATCATTATCCTATCTGGTATTAATTGGGAACGTATGACAATAACCAATCGCACAACAATAAAAATATTAGAACCTCGAAGAACGTAAAAATGCAAATGATCGAAGATCAATTAATTAACATAGCAATTCGTGCTGCATTGTCAGGTGCCAATGAAATTTTAAAGCAATACAAATTAGTCGACCCAAATATTACAATAAAAAGTGATCGTTCACCAGTTACTTCGGCCGATGTTGCCAGTGAAACAATAATCAAACAAATTTTGGCGGAATCGATGCTGCCTATTATAAGTGAAGAAACGGACATTCAACCCTACGCTGTCAGAAAAAATTTTAACTATTATTGGTTAGTCGATCCATTAGATGGGACAAAAGAATACATTGCAAAAAACGATGAATTTGCAATTAATATTGCTTTAATAAAAAAGAACAAACCAATATGGGGAGTTATTGTTGCTCCAGCATTAAACACCCTTTGGATGGGTGGAGAAAATCATCCTGTAAAAAAAGCTCTTTTGCCAGATAAATTTGAATTGAATGACCCATCGAAACTCATTAACAATCTAATATTTATATCACCATCACAAGTTGAGAATCCTACAAACACTCCTATCCTATTAACCAGTCGTCATCACTTAAATAAGGAAACCAACGAATTAATCACTCATATTTCGAAGCAGTTTGATGTTGTTTGCAACGCCTATGGAAGCTCATTAAAACAATGCCTTATTGCAGATGGAAGTGCCGACTTATATTTCAGATTTGGGACTACTATGGAATGGGACACTGCCGCAGGTCATGCACTGTTAAGCTCGTGTGATTGCAGTTTATATAGTCTACCTCATTTAAATCCACTTGCATATAATAAACAAAGTTTGGAGAACGAATCGTTTATATGTTACAATAACAAACCTTCAACTTTAAAAATCATAAATTTCATACAAAACCACCTTTCAGAGAATAGGTAATCGCTTTAATAGCTGATATTTCAAATCCATTAATTTTCCTGTTAAAGTTTTATAAATTATCGCAAAACAAAGTTGTTTGGTATCGTCACTAAAATAATTTTGTATCTTTGAGCATCAATTCGAAACACTAAAAAACACACTCATCATGGCTTCTATTGACAGTTTTAACTTCAAAGGCGAAAAAGCAATTGTTCGCGTCGATTTCAATGTACCTCTCGATAAGCAAACATTTGCGGTAACCGACGATACGCGCATACGTGGAGCACTACCAACCATCAAAAAAATTCTTGCCGATGGCGGTTCTGTTATTCTAATGTCGCACCTTGGTCGTCCCAAAGGACCAGAGGAGAAATTCTCTTTAAAACACATCTTATCAAACTTAAATAGCCACTTAGGCTTAGAAGTAAAATTTGCAGATGACTGCGCTGGAGAATCAGCAAAGAAAATGACAGATTCGTTAAAAGCTGGTGAAGTATTGCTACTTGAGAATTTAAGGTTTTATGCCGAGGAAGAAGGCAAACCTCGTTTAGCAGAAACAGCTACTGAAGAAGAGAAAAAAGAAGCCAAAGCTGATTTGAAAATCAAACAAAAAGAATTCACCAAGAAATTGGCAAGTTATGCAACCTGCTACGTGAATGATGCATTCGGAACAGCCCATCGTGCTCATGCTTCTACAGCTCTTATTGCTGAGTATTTTCCTGGCAAAAGCATGTTTGGATTTTTAATTGAAGCCGAACTTAAAGCGATGGATAAAGTGATGAAATCTGCTGAAAAACCATTCACAGCAATTATGGGTGGCGCAAAAGTTTCGGACAAAATACTACTAATTGAAAATTTATTAAACCGTGTTGATAATTTAATTATTGGCGGAGGCATGACCTATACTTTTATTAAAGCTCAAGGCGGTAATATTGGTAAATCACTTTGCGAAACTGATAAGTTAGACCTAGCTCTTGAAATTTTAAAGAAAGCGAAAGAAAAAGGAGTAAACATTTACCTTCCAGTTGATGCTATTAATGCTGATGCTTTTGATGCCAATGCAAATACATCAATCACTAAAATAGACCAAACACCTGATGGTTGGATGGGATTGGACATTGCTGACGACACGATCAAACAATTCAGCGAAGTAATTGAAAAATCGAAAACTATTCTTTGGAATGGACCAATGGGGGTTTTTGAAATGGATAAATTTGCAAAAGGCACCTCTGAAGTAGCAAAAGCCATTGCACGAGCAACAGCCAAGGGTGCATTTAGTTTAGTTGGCGGTGGCGACTCAGTTGCAGCCATCAACAAAAACAACCTTGCCGATAAAGTATCATACGTTTCAACAGGTGGTGGTGCTATGCTTGAATACATGGAAGGAAAAGAATTACCTGGTATTAAAACCATTCGTGGCTAATTAGTGCTTGCACGAAAACTCCATTTTTCACAGTCTTTGATAAGAAAGCTTCAAAGACAAGGTTTTCGAAATTTTAAAAATCAAGAAGTTCACTTTTGTGAATGATTGTTTTCAAAATGAGAATAACGCAGTATTTGGAGTTTTCTTATCAAAGACTAATTATCTTTAAATTTATAATAGTATAACCCTGGCTTACCGTCAGGGTTTCTTTTTTACACCAAATCATACCATTCATCGCGATAAATTAATTTATAGATCCCATTGAAATTAATGTATTCAATTATTGATTTTAGTATCTTTGCGAGGTTTTATTTTTAGATATGAGATTATTATACGACCTAGGTATTCTTTTATACAACATAGCCATCTGGTTAGTTGCTCCTTTTAATCACAAAGCAAAACTAATGATAAAAGGTCGATATGAGACTTTTAAAAAGCTCTCGTACACTAAAATAAACACACCAGTAATATGGGTTCATGCCGCTTCGCTGGGCGAATTCGAACAAGGCAGACCACTCATTGAGGCGATCAAAAAAAACTATCCAAACAAAAAAATCTTACTAACCTTCTTTTCTCCTTCTGGGTATGAGGTTCGTAAAAACTATTCGTTTGTTGATTATGTCATGTATCTCCCTTCCGATACTCCTTGGAATGCACGTAAATTTATTTCAGCGATTAAACCCGAGATGGCATTTTTTATTAAATATGAATTCTGGTTTCATTATTTAAAAATTTTAAAACAATCTAAAATCCCAGTTTATGGGGTATCCGTAATATTTCGATCACATCAACCCTTTTTTAAATGGTATGGCAAATGGTTTAAGCAAATTTTAGGATTTTACACCCACTTATTCCTACAAGATCAAAAATCGCTGGCCTTATTAAACAAAGTCGGGTTTAATCATGCCACTGTATGTGGCGATACTCGCTTTGACAGAGTTGCTGAAATAGCTGCTGCGGCTAAAGATATTGAAATTGCAAAACTATTTTCAAAAGACAGAAAAGTAATTGTTGCAGGAAGTACGTGGCCTAAAGATGAAGCAATATTAGCCAAATTCATTAATCGTCATCCCGACATTAACCTCATCATAGCTCCACATGAAGTTGACGATTCCCATATTATACAACTCGAATCGTTATTTAAAGTACCATTATTCAAATACACACAAGCGCCTAAAGGAGTTGAAGAGTTTCGAGTTATGGTAATCAATACCATTGGATTGCTATCATCATTATATCAATATGGCGATTTTGCTTACATTGGAGGCGGTTTTGGAAAAGGGATACACAACACGCTGGAGGCTGCTACTTTTGGGAAACCTGTTATTTTTGGACCTAACTACAAACGATTTAAGGAGGCAAATGATTTAATTGATTGTAGAGGTGGGTTTTCGATTCATGATTATGAATCATTCAACATTTATGCTACTCAGTTTTATGCGAATCCCGACACAATTAATATTTGCGGAGAATGCTCAATGACTTATGTCAAATCGATGCAAGGTGCTACAAATGTTATCATGGAAAAAATCTTTTAACGCCATTGTTTTCTTGAACCATTAATCATCTTCATCTTATTAACAAACATTAAATTAACATTTCGATGTTCGAAAGTTAGTTTGCAGAATCCAATAATAACCTCCACTCCCATTTATTTTCTCATGTTCACATTCATTCCATAATCTGGAATGTTTTATTAATATACCTTAATAATTCCTTGGCAACACCACTCCACCGTCAACAAAACAGGCAACTGTAACAGGAATTGAAATAAGCAACACCCAACATCAAAAACAAATGCAATTGTGAATAAGTTTTCTTTTTGGACAACTTTTCGACTATTTACAACATTCTAAAACACTATCCTACTGACATATAACGTTCTATTTTGGATAACTTTCCGTATTGTTGATAAAAAAGCCTTGTCAAAAACAACCACCTTTCCTACCTTGCATTCATAATTTATTTGCAAATAAATCAATCCAACTATCAAATTTACATCTACTTAAATTTTAACCCTATGTCAACCCCAGAAATCGACCTTAAGCAAATGAAAAAAACCTATTCAAATGAAGATGCCTTTTTAAGTGCGTTAGAATATTTTAAAGGAGATGAGCTTGCTGCTCGAGTTTGGGTAAATAAATATGCGCTGAAAGACTCAGATGGCAATATTTACGAGCACAATCCCAATGATATGCATCGTCGTTTAGCTTCAGAAATTGCACGCATCGAAAAAAATTATGCAAATCCAATGTCTGAAGATGAACTATTTGATCTTTTTCGCGACTTTAAATACATCGTACCTCAAGGTGGCCCAATGACTGGCATTGGAAATGACTTTCAGATTGCCTCATTATCCAACTGTTTTGTTATTGGCAACGATGGACCGTCCGATTCGTATGGAGGCATCATGAAAGTTGATCAGGAGCAAGTTCAATTAATGAAACGTAGAGGTGGCGTAGGTCATGATTTATCACACATTCGTCCTAAAGGCTCTCCCGTTAAAAACTCAGCATTAACATCTACTGGATTAGTTCCATTTATGGAGCGATTTAGTAATTCAACACGCGAAGTGGCACAAGATGGCCGCCGTGGCGCATTAATGCTAAGTGTTTCAATAAAACATCCCGACTCAGAGTCGTTTATTGATGCCAAATTAGAACAAGGGAAAATAACAGGAGCTAACATATCGGTTAAGATCGATGACGACTTTATGAATGCTGTTGTTAAAGGACGCTCGTATCAAACTCAATACCCTGTTGAAGCAGAACATCCTAAATTTACCAAAGATATTGATGCCAATGCTTTATGGCAAAAAATTGTTCACAACGCATGGAAATCAGCTGAGCCTGGAATTTTATTTTGGGATACCATTATTCGCGAATCAGTACCCGATTGTTATGCAGACATGGGTTACAAAACCGTTTCAACGAATCCGTGTGGCGAAATTCCATTGTGTCCATACGATAGTTGCCGCTTAATTGCAGTTAACCTTTACTCATACGTTGAAAATCCGTTTACCAGTCGTGCACGTTTCAACTTCGAATTGTATCGTAAGCATGTTGGTTATGCTCAACGAATTATGGATGACATCATCGATCTTGAGCTTGAAAAAATAGATACGATCATTGCTAAAATTGATGAGGATCCTGAAAAAGCAGATATTAAAACGGTTGAGAGAAATCTGTGGTATAACATTCGTAAAAAAGCTAACGAAGGACGCAGAACAGGCGTAGGCACAACTGCCGAAGGCGATATGCTTGCTGCCCTTGGATTAAGATATGGAAGCGATATTGCGGTTGATTTTTCAGTTGAAGTACATAAAAATACCGCCTTAGCTGCTTACAGAGCATCGGTTGACATGGCTCGCGAACGTGGACCATTCCCAATTTACAATTTCGATCGCGAACGCAACAATCCTTTTATTCAGCGTTTACGAATCGCCGATGAATCGTTGTATGAAGATATGCGCAAATATGGTCGTCGTAACATCGCGTTATTAACCATTGCTCCAACAGGAACAACTAGCTTAATGACTCAAACCACATCGGGAATAGAGCCTGTTTTCTTGCCCGTTTATAAACGTCGTAGAAAAGTAAATCCTAACGATCCTAAAGTTCGCATCGACTTTATTGATGAAATTGGTGACAGCTGGGAGGAGTACATTGTTTTCCATCATAAATTTGTAACATGGATGGAAGTTAATGGCCACGACACAACTAAACACTATTCGCAGGAAGAATTAGATTTATTAATGGCCGAATCGCCTTACAACAAAGCTACATCAAACGATGTTGACTGGATGAACAAGGTTCGCATGCAAGGTGAGATTCAAAAATGGGTGGATCACTCGATTAGTGTAACCATTAATATGCCAAACGATGCAAGCGAAGAGCTGGTTGGACAACTGTATGTTGAAGCTTGGAAGAGTGGCTGTAAAGGCGTAACTGTTTATCGTGATGGATCAAGAGCTGGAGTGCTTTTAGCCAATAACGATAAAAAAGATAAACAAGATGAATTTGGTCGCTCAACAACAAAACGACCTCAAGTTCTTGACGCAGATGTTGTTAAGTTTCAAAACAACAAAGAGAAATGGATCGCTTTTGTGGGTTTGCATAACGAGTTGCCGTATGAAATTTTCACTGGGTTAGCCGATGATGAAGATGGTATTTTGATTCCTAAAAGCGTTACTAGCGGTCGAATTATTAAAAACAGAGATGAAGATGGCACGTCGCGCTACGATTTTCAATACGATAATAAGCACGGCTACAAGATTACCATCGAAGGTTTGTCATATAAATTCGATAAAGAATATTGGAACTACGCTAAATTAATATCGGGCGTTTTACGTCACGGAATGCCAATCGAAGATGTAATTAACCTAGTTGCTGGCCTTCATTTCGATAACGAATCCATTAATACTTGGAAAAACGGTGTTGAACGCGCCTTGAAAAAATACATACCTGATGGAACCAAAGCGAAAAAAGGTCACTGCGAAAATTGTGGCTCCGACACATTGGTTTATCAAGAAGGATGTTTAATCTGTCAGAACTGCGGTTCTTCGAAGTGTGGTTGATCCACGAAAAACATCATCAAAAAAAATAGAGGTTAACGCCTCTCTTTTTTCTTTTAAACGAATATCAATTTATTAAATGAAACTAAATTCCACCTCGATAACGGCCAACTTAGTACTGAAAAAAAATTGTATCTTTACACAAAGGAATATGCCATGGTTGACTACAAGCAAATAATTACAATTGAGCCAGGAAAACGTGGAGGAAAACCATGTATTAGAGGTATGCGAATTTCTGTAAATGATATTCTTGGATGGTTAGCTGCTGGAATGACAATCCCGGACATATTAAATGATTTTGAAGAATTAACCGAAACTGATATATATGCTGCATTGAGTTTTGCGGCAGATAGAGAGAACAAAATTTACCAAATTGCAGTATGAGATTTTTGTTTGATCAAAACATCTCTCACCGAATTTTAAAACTAATTCCTGAGAAATATTCAAGTTCCACTTCTGTAAAACAAGAAGGTTTAATTAATTCTTCGGATCGAAATATTTGGGAATTCTCAAGATTAAACAACTATACAATCGTCACCCAAGATTCTGATTTCAATGATTTAAATTCATTGCTTGGATTTCCCCCAAAAATTATTTGGATTCGCACAGGTAATCTAAAAACACAAACCATAGTAGATATTCTTACGAATTATGCTGATGAGATAAATAATTTCATGGGGGATGATAGTTTTGGGTGTTTTGAAATATTCAGCTTAAAAAAAAATTCATGAGTCAATCACAAGTTCGAGTACGTTTTGCACCCAGTCCAACAGGTCCACTACATATTGGTGGAATACGCACTGCATTATTCAATTATTTGTTTGCAAAAAAACACAACGGCACGTTCATCCTGCGCATCGAAGATACCGATCAAACTCGATTTGTAGAAGGTGCTGAAAAATATATTAACGATTCACTCGAATGGCTAGGATTAACTCCCGATGAAGGTGTTTTGCAAGGTGGTAAATTTGGCCCTTACAAGCAATCGGAACGCAATGAGATTTATAAAAAATATGCAGATGAACTAATTGCAAAAGGTTGGGCTTATTATGCTTTCGACTCATCTGAGGATTTGGATAAGCTACGTGCAAAATACGAAACTGATAAAATGACATTTGCTTATGATTGCCAAACACGTAAACAACTTTGCAACTCACTCACACTTTCGGAATCGGAAACAAACCAACGCTTAAACTCCGATGGTTCATGGGTTATTCGCTTTAAGATGCCCGAAGATTTTGAAATTCATGCGACCGATCTTATTCGGGGCGATGTAAAATTCATGTCCAATACACTAGACGACAAAGTTTTATACAAATCGGCCGAAAATCTTCCAACCTATCATTTGGCGAATATTGTTGACGACCATTTAATGGAAATATCTCATGTTATCAGAGGCGAGGAATGGTTGCCATCATTGCCATTGCATGTGATGCTATATAAAGCATTTGAATGGGATAAAACGATGCCTCATTTTGCTCACTTACCTCTCATTTTAAAACCTAGTGGAAAAGGCAAATTAAGTAAACGCGATGGTGACAAAGAAGGATTTCCTGTTTTCCCAATTCAATATGAAGCTCCAAACGGTGAGATCGCCTCAGGATATCGCGAAGCGGGATATTTCCCTGATGCTGTAAATAATTTATTAGCCCTATTAGGATGGAATTCGGGTACTGAACAAGAGGTATTCTCAATCGAAGAGTTGTCGTCACTATTTTCTCTTGATAGAGTAAATAAATCGGGAGCTCGTTTCGATCCTGAGAAGGCAAAGTGGTTCAATCACCAATATCTTATTGCAAAACCCAACAACCAGCTAGCCGAGCTATTTAATCTGGAATTGACAAGCAAAAACATATCAATGCCAATTGAAAAAATTGAAACCATAGTTGGATTAGTGAAAGAGCGAATCAATTTCGTAAGTGAATTATGGAGTCAAACCTTTTTCTTTTTTGAAGCTCCATCAAACTACGACGAAAAAGTCGTCCAAAAACGATGGAAAGATCAAGTTCCAAAATTCATGCTGAAACTTAGTCAAATGTTGAGTACTCATGAAAATTGGACATGCGATTCTATAAAAGAAGCAACATCGCAACTTATCTCTTCTGAAAATGAGAATTTTGGAAACATCATGAATACTCTGCGCTTAGTTTTAGTTGGAGGTAGTTTTGGCCCCGATTTATTTACTATTGTAGAGTTAATAGGAAAAGATCAAACAGTCGCTCGAATAAATAAAGCTTGCACTGTTTTATAAATATTTTTTAGCTATTGCTAATTGCGTCAGCAAGAAAACTTCACTTTTTCCATGTATTTGACAAGAAGACTTCAAAGACAAGCCTTCGAAGTTTGGAAAATCTAGGAGTTCGCATTTGTGAATAACTGTTTTCAAAATGAGAATAATGCAGTATTTGAAGTTTTCTTGCAAATACTATTTACTCAACCTTTCGAACCATTAAAACAATAAATATCGCCATTGTAAACAGCCATATAACAGCCAAATTAAAATAAGCAGTCGATATATACACTCCACCAATATTTTTAACAGGTGCGTATATATGAGCAAATCCATGGGTGTTCTCAGGATAATAATAAATAGGTCGAAATTTTCGAACCATCTCAGTCTCAAGAATCCTTATTTTTTCATGACTATTATTATCCAAAACTAAATCGGCCAACTCTTTATTGTAGTTCAATTCGCGCAAATGTGTGTAAGTCGAATCGCCCATTATTTCCAATCGAGAATCTTTAATGTACATGAGTGAATCGTATACAGCAGCAACTTTAGTGGAAGCAGATGAGAGAAAATTTTCAATTGACAACTCTATGTTTAAATCTGGTAATTCTTTAATTTGAGCCAATTTATTTATACGATTAATCTCATTCGCAAAGAGTTCAGCCCTATTTTTCATTTTCTTTTCCGACAAGCTATCAATAGGTTCATATAAATAATTTTGAACCTCTGGAATCAAAAAATTCTGTACATAAGCTGCATTACTTATGTTTTTTTCGAGATCGTAAAAAGTTCTCTCAAACGCATTGTTTTTATATAGCTCAACAGCTAAAGCCTCGTATGTCCAATGCGAAACCATTACATTCCCGGCTAAAGGAACATATTTATCTGAGATAAACATAGGATTTAATTTATCGTATCGAATTACAGTTCCTACCAATAAAACCTGTGGAATCAATAAAAAAGGGATGGAAATATATACTGCAGCAACTGTTTTAAAAATAGAAGATATCAACAGCCCTAGGATATTTGCAAAACAAGCCGTACTCCAAAAGATAAGAAAAAAGACAAAGTTCATTCCATGTATTCCTAAAACAGCATTGCTTATGGCTACATAAAAAAACATCTGAATGGCTGATAAGGCAAACAAAAAGGTTATTTTTGAAAAGAGATAACTGTTTTTGCTCAAATTCAAAAACTGTTCTCTTCTTAAAATCTTTCTATCGTTGATAATTTCCTCTGAACTGGCTATCAAACCAATAAAAAGCGCTACCAAAACGCCAATTAATAAAAACGATGGAATGTTATCATTTTCAAAGTATTTGTAAACGCCAATGGTTGGATCAACATATCGACAAAACACACTTAAAACCATCCCCAATATGGGTGCAATAAAAACGGACAATAATGAATATTGATAGTCGGTGAGTTTGGCGTATAAATTCCTCGTACTAAATATATAAAATTGCTTAAACACATTTGGCAAATGCAACATCGATGGCGGTAATCCCCTGAGTGTTTGTGCCTCATCGAATGTTTGCAATTGTTTTTTCAATAAAAACTTATGCCATTTAGCTGGTGGAACGGCTCGCTCATCACTTTTTGTCCCATCCGACAAAAGCTTGCGCATTTGCACCAGTTTAAATATCTCTTCGGGATTAAGGTTTCCACATGTTTGACATTCGCTTTGATCGGAATCAACCAAATTCATGTTTTGTTTAAGGTATGATAAAACCTTCATGGGATAACCTGAATATACAGGATGTCCTTCCTGATCGACAAATAAAAGTTTATCAAAGAGTTTAAATATCTCTGATGATGGTTGATGGATATTAACAATTACTAAACGTCCTTTTTCGGCTGTAAGCTTTAGTATCTTCATGATATTTTCGGAATCAGCTGACGACAAACCCGATGTAGGTTCGTCGAGGAACAAAATCCCTGGGTCACGGATCAACTCCAACGCAATATTTAAACGTTTGCGCTGGCCTCCACTAATAACTTTATCCAATGGACTGCCAACTCTTAGATCTTTAAAATCAAACAATCCTAAATCCTTCAACGTATCATGAACCCGATCAATCAACTCCTCTTCATTTAAATCGCCTAAACATAAACTGGCACTAAAATATAAATTCTGAAAAACGGTAAGTTGCTCTATTAAAGCATCATCCTGAGGCACATACCCAATGAATCCTTTTGTTTGGGCAGGCGATTTATGAATATCAACCCCATTTATGGTGACACTACCAGCATTTGGACGATATAAACCAATTAAAATATTTACTAAGGTTGTTTTACCGGATCCACTTCCACCCATTATGGCAACCATATGCCCCGATTCTGCAGAAAAATTCAATGTCTTTAAACCATGTGAGCTATTCTTATAACGAAACTCCAAATTGGTAGTTTCCAAAACCAGCTTTTTACGAATATCAACGGTGGCAAAACCTTTAATTATATCGTTATAATAAAGCGATTTTTTTGAATCGAGTTGAATAATAGCCCCTTTGGGTAAAATATAGGTACGTCCTTTAAACAACAAATGGTTACTTAATTCGAACTGAGCTTCGCCTTTGACTTTAAAAAAGGTGGTATTTAAATTCCCAATCTTTAAAAATATTAATTGTCCGTTAATACCAGAGTAATATTTTAATGTACATCCCTTTATTTGCAGATCTTTATTACTGCTATATATTAATATTTTACTTTCGTCGGATATTTCATAAAACAAATCGTTAACAAAAGCGTAGCAATCGCAAAAATAGTTTTGATGGATTTTTAAGTTAGTTGAAAGATGCAGTAGTAATTTTTGATTTTCACTCTCCTGCCCGGGATTCAAATCAACTCGAATACCTGTTAAATAAGGCGAAAATTCAATCAAATACATTAACACCAAAATTCGATCAGCAAGCGAAAGCTCTCGACTTAGTATATAACATTGAGCCTCTGTTTCTTCTCTGTGGAACATTTTCCACGCTGATCCATGCTCAACCTTTAGCTTATCTAAACGTTGCAGTTCTTCAATAAATTTTTGAGTATATAATTCAGTGGTAGTGTTCGAAAACTGCGATGTGAGGTATATCTCAACCAGACTCTGAAACAAATGACTATTGGCATTGTTTCCATAATTGGCTACTAATGCAAAAATATTGATGATTGATCGCAGTGATTGTTCTTTCATTTGTTTGATTCGCCCCCAAGGGATTTCATTTTAATTAAAATATATAAGAAGCTGTTTAAATTTTATAGATGTTTAGATTATAGTGAGAGAAAATGTGAAGATAAGAAGATGAAGATAGAATGTTCATCTTCTGGAATTATCTAAAACATCTTCTATATCTGTCTATTTATCTATTATTCTTCCTTTCTCGGTATTCATTTAAATTAAATTTAAACAGTTACTAAATTATACGGGTTTAATACGTTGGTTGTTTCAATACAATTCGAACTATTCAATAATGCCTACAACACGGAATTCGGTTCGTCGGTTTTTCTGTCTTCCTTCGGGATTATCAGTACCATCGGCTTTTACATTAGGTGCCAAAGGTTTGCTTTCTCCATACCCTTTTGCTTTTAAACGCAAGGGCTCTACACCTTTCGAAACTAAATACAGAACAACATTCGCAGCACGCTTATCCGATAGCCGTTGATTATATCGTTGATCTCCTTTATCATCGGTATGCGAACTAATTTCAAAAATTGCTTTCGGGAATCGAATAGCTAACAATAGCAAAGTGGTATCAACAGCCTCTTTGGCTTTAACATTGAGGTCAATTTGGTCGAAGTCGTAATATATATTTTCTACAACAATTGCCTGTTCTGGAATCGCACTAAAATCGATCGTACTTAGCTTCAAAGTCTTACTGTCAGCCATTTTTTTTGTTGAAACAGCAAAATTGCGATCCATGATTGTGGAATCTAACACGGTAATCTCATAATTCATATTCGGATCGACCCAAAACTCAAATTCTCCTTTTTCGTTGGTGGATGATTGGTAGATAAATACCGATGAAGTTGAGTCTTGCATTAACTGAATGGCTAGCTGCTGATTGTTAAGAGATACAGATGAAGTGTCGTTATTAATAACATTTTTTTTGTAATAATTATTCTCCTTCATGAGCTCCGATTTCATCAATTTCCCGGAAACAAGTACTCGAGAAGTCTCTGTTTCTTCAACCGTAAACAAATCATCGCAACAGGATTGGTTGGTTAAATAAAAACTTCCCGGTCGATTCGAAGCCATCAAACCAAATTGTCCTGATGTATTACGAACATAGTTTAAATCATCATAGGTCGAATTAATAACCGTTCCTATATTTTCCGATGGCTCCCAATTAACCAAATCTCCCTTAGCTCTAAAAATATCAAACCCTCCAATGGTTGGCCATCCATTTGAACTAAAATATAGCTGATGCGAGGGCAAATCGTAGAATGGGGTAATTTCATCCAAAGGTGTATTTATATAAACACCTGCGTTCGATACAGGATGATACTTCTTAAACCGCGTATCATAAACAGTATACCAAATATCCAAACCTCCTGCTCCACCAGGCCTATCGCTTACAAAATAAATAACTTCTAACTGTTTATCGTAACAAGTACCTATGGTTGGTTGCGTTGATGTGTATTTGGGATGATTAATGTTTTTATTCAACTCCACAGGTTTACTCCAACCTTCTTTTGTTTTTTCAGTAACAAAAAGATGACAAATATTTTTATGACTCTCGGTGGTGAAACACTGGGTAAAATAAAAGCGTTGTCCGTTTAACGAAAACACGCCTCGTCCTGTATCATATTGATTTTCAGCAATAAATGGCGCCACTGGCGATTGCTCTCCTTGCCATTCTCCTGAATGTTTGGTTGCCATGTAAAATTGCCTCGAAGGTTGCTGATCAGTATCAATGCTGACTTTTTTCACCTCAGTTATGTTCGATGAACCATAAACAAAACAAGTATCGGATAATATGATGGGGCCAAACTCAATATGAGGTTTATTAATGCTTGAGCCTAAATGATCAATAACAATTTTCGTAACCGAATCCTTTGGGGCTAAAGCCAAGTTACATCCTGCTATTTCGTTCATTAGCATGTTTTTAGTTATTCCATGGAGCTTAAAACGCTTAAAACGCCGACGCAACAAATTAAAATTATCGAGTGCTAACTGATGCTCTCCTCTTATTTTTTGAACTTGAGCTAAATGATAAAGTGCCAAAGGGTATTTATCGGGATAACCATCCTGAATCCATTGCAATTTTTTTAATGCTAATTCATAATCTCTAGTTTTCAATAAATATTCAGCATACTTAACCATTGCTGAAATATTACTAGAATCGCGTCGAACTATTTCACCATAATAATCTCGGACTGCATAGTTATCACCTATTCGTTGCGCACTTCTAGCAGCACCTTTGATTTGCCATTTTTTTAAATTTCCCAGATCCTGCGAATCAACATTTGGCGAAATCATGAACCAATAGGCAAGAATGAAAAATAGGTACTTCGTTTTCATAGATGATTAATATCTTTCGCACGAAACAGTACGATGGGTTAAATTTGTTGATGGAAGCGTATAAATCATACTAAATTCGATAGCTGAACTTTTCACAGAAGAGGTTTTCAACCCTGACACATCCCAATCGTAACTCATTAAAAAAGTCCAAAACTGATAAGTTAATCCTGATGAAACAATAACCGACTCAGCTTTAGAAAAAATTCCATTGCGAAGATGCAATCCGCCAATTACATTTCGCACATTCCCCGTGTTACTGCTTAAGTTATAGCCCAGATGGCCACCGATTAATGTTTCGGATGATTTTTGTTGTAATACAGTAACTATTGCAGGAATAACAAAAAAACTGGTTCCTAAATTAATATCGGCCTTTGCATGATAAATCATTTTAATTGGCAAAGGAGTTTCTATTCCAAAATACCCTTCGGTTGGCTTATTCACCTGATGAAAAGCTGCTCCCAGACTAAAAATGTTTTTCTCGAATTTATGACTTAACAATAACCCAAAACCTAAATCAAGGTAGCTTTTCGATGTGTTTTCAAATTGATCTCCTGTTGGTAACGTAGGATCAAATCGACCCAAATCTCTATTATATTGATCAGGCAAAGATAAACCGCTATTGATTACTTGCTTAAACACAAAACCAGCTTGAATTCCAAACGATAAAAATGTATTTGTATTAAACTTTACTTCATTCCCTAACATAAAATAAGCTCGCTCAACAGGTAGGGTTTGTCCAGCAGAATTATCATGACTGTAAAAAAATCCTGCATTAATCACCTCGTTTTTAATATAGATAGGTTTTTCGAAACTCAGATAATAGGTTTGATAAGGATCTGTTATTTGATAACCCTGTGATCGATACATCCCCGATGCTCGCCAATCACCATTAAAACGCCCTGTATTTGCCGGATTAAGTGTTAAATGGGCTGAATAGGCTTGCGAGAAATGAATATCTTGACTATAAACAGCCAATATTATCAATGTCTCCATCAAACCGATGCAAAAAAAAATTTTTATTAACCAATAACTTTTCATGAGACATTTATTTATACTTTAAATCATCTCTATTAATGTAAAAACAACTAATATTCGAAAGCTAATTTTATCACCTGAAACGCAGATCATCTTATTTTTGTTGCTTTCAAGCTCACATAACATAATAATATAGAAACTGATCAGACCAAATTGCCGTAACAACAGTCCATAACCCATTTTATATTAGAGTAAAACACAAAGTTTAATTTATTTAATATTTTGATACTTTGCAACATAATTCCCATTGAATTATTAAATTGAATTCGTTATTTTTATAAAAAGCCCTATCTATGAAACGTTATCTACTTTTTATAATCATTTTCTTAATTTCAGTATCGTTAGTTAAGTCTCAACTGGCAGCGAACTTTAATGTTAACCAACAATCAGGATGTAGCCCTTTAGCTGTTGATTTTACGAATGATACCAACCCATTAATTGGAACTACATTTCTATGGGATTTTGGAAATGGAAATACTTCAACTGCCATTAACCCAACTGCTACCTATGTTACAGCTGGCACCTATACGGTTAAACTAACTGCCACCAATGGTTCACTTATTGACACTCAAATAAAAACTGCCTATATAACTGTTTATTCTAAACCTACCGCCGATTTTAATATATCTCAATCGGCTTATGGTTGTGTACCATTCGATGTTAATTTTGTTAATAGCTCCTCTGGAGCTGGCCAATTAAACTATGTGTGGAGTTTTGGTGATGGAGGACAAAGCACGGCCAGCAATCCATTTCACACTTACACAAATAATGGCATTTTTGAAGTTACGGTTTATGTGACCGATCAATTTGGGTGTACCAATTCGAAAACAATCTCTGAATTCATACATTCGCAAAAACCTTCTGCTAAGTTTGGGGTTGATAAAACAACGTCATGTATTGGAACCTTATCATCGGTATTCACCAACAATTCGGAGGGACTAGCTCCTGCTGCATTTAATTGGGATTTTGGTGATGGAACACAAACAACCGACATTTCTCCTTCTCATACTTTTACTCAACCGGGCAATTACACGGTTAAACTTATAATTACCGATAATATTGGATGTAAAGATTCTGTCTATCCCACTAATTTAATCCAAATTGTAAAAACAACAGCTAAATTTTTAGTTTTAAAAGACACACTTTGTTCTGGTCAAAAATTTACACTCACAAATGAGAGTGCTGCTTCCAATTCGTATAAATGGACTTTTGCAGATGGCACATTTTCAACTTTAACCCATCCTGAAAAAACCTATCAAAATGCATCTGATTATTTAATATGGCTAAAAGCTACGAATGGCATTTGCACCGATAGTGTTTCGAAGTTAATTAATGTTGAGTTGATAAAAGCCAAGTTTGCGTCTGCAGACTCCTTTGCATGCCAAGTGCCGAGTAATGTGACCTATCAGAATTTAAGCGAAAATGCTGTTTCGTATGATTGGAGATTTGGAAACGGATCAGCCTCAACATTGCAAACACCTACGGTAGTATTTGAAGCAACTACCGAACTGAATACTAATTTCAATGTATTTTATACCGATACACTTACTGCAACTAGTAAGCATGGTTGTAAACATACATTTATTAAGCCCAAAAGTGTAAATATTCATATTCCAAAAGTTGTAATCGGCACCAACAAAACACCATCTGGATGTGTTCCTTTTGATGTAATTTTTACCAATCAAAGTACATACATTACGCCATTAGACTCTATTGTTACTCGAAAATGGGAAATTGGCACAAACCCTCCAGTATTTGTGAATCAAACAACTGCGTCATTCACCACAACTGGTAAAATTCAGGCAAAACTAATAGTTACAACAGCTAGAGGATGTGCGGCTGAGTTGATTACTACTGTTAACTCAGGGGAAAAAATCACTCCCAATTTCTCAATGACCAACGAGTACAACAATTGTGCACAAATACCAGTTGTTTTGCAAAATACCACAGCTGAATTAGAAAAAGTGACCTCAACCGTATGGGACATGGGCGATAACACGGTTTATCCATTTGATAATCCTTCTCATTTTTACGAAAAAACAGGAACTTACAATGTGTCTTTAACTGCATATAACTATGGCTGTGCATCAAAAATAACAAAAACAAATTTCATTAATATTCTGGGACCTGTTGTCAGTTTTAAAAATACTGCTGAATGCATTGCTCCACTAGATTATGCCTTTACTGCAACTATTTCGGAAGCAACATCCTATTTCTGGGATTTTGGAGATGGATCTCCTACAGTGTCTAATATTCCTAATCCGACGCACTCTTTTGCTGCAAAAGGTGATTACGAGGTGGTTTTATCAGCAAATAATTCATCTACTGGCTGTTCCTTTATATATCATGGGGGAGCAAATGTTAGAAAGATAAATGCAAATTTTGATTTCGATGATACAAAGCAATGTCCAAACACTCCTTTAATTTTTGATGCAACTTCATCAGTCGATAATTGGCCTTTTGTGGTTAATGGTGAGGTTAAAAATTTTCTGTGGAGTTTTAGCGACCTTTCAAATCCTATCTTTACTGACAGTCCTGTTAATCACACCTTTAAGACCCGAGGTAATTATCAAATTTCATTGGTGGTACAAGACAGAAATGGATGTAAAGACACTTTACACAAATCATTAAAAACCTATCTCCCTACCCCCGAATTCGCTGGAAATTACAAATTAGGATGCATGCCCATAACTTTCGAATTTAATAATTCATCAGTTACCGATACTACCATTGCAAGTTGGGAGTGGAATTTTGGAGACACGAACACCTCTGCAATAGAAAGTCCTGAACACATCTACACTAGTTTTGGCCAATACAATGTTTCTTTAAAAGCAACAAATATTTTAGGTTGCTCATCAACCATAACCAAAAACCATTTAATTCAAGCCATTTTCCCCGATGCACGCTTTAAAGCCAACGATACAACGTTATGTATTGGTCAGGATATTAATTTCACAGATATATCATCAAGTATTATTACTGATTATGAATGGGATTTAGGAGATGGAATTACGTCAACGATCTCAAAGCCATCTCGTTCGTATCCATCAACAGGATCCTATCCGGTTACTTTAAAAATTAAAGACATACATGGCTGTGAAGCAACACTTTCAAAACCGAACTACATTCTGGTTCAAAAACCTCCTATTCCCGATTTTAAAGCGGATAATACCTCATCGAATTGTTATCCATTTTTAGTTCAGTTCCAAGATAAATCTCAAACACCTAATCCAGGAAGCTATGTTTGGTATTTTGGTGATAAAGACAATAAATCGTTAATAAAGAATCCCTTCTTTATTTATGCTAAACCTGGGAATTATACTGTTACGCTTATAAGTTCCTCGTCATTCGGATGTGCCGACACATTAATTCGCTCAAAGTACATTAATGTAGGTGGCCCATATGCCGAATTTAACATGAAGGACACAGCTTGTTTTAATGTACCAACATCGTTCGAAGCAATTAATCAAGTTAACATAAACGCCATTCGATGGGATTTTGGTGATGGCTACTCTGCAAATGGAGATCAAACCGCGCATATCTATCAAACACGTGGCATTAAACATCCTGTAATGCTTATTCAGTCTGATGAAAGCAACACTTGTAATAAAGCAATTATTGACACACTTGTCATTCAGCAAATAACGTCAGCTTATAGCTTTAAAGATAATAAAACACAAGGGTGTGTGCCTTTAGATATCACGTTGATAAACAATTCGATAAATGCTGAATCTTATAAATGGATTTTTGGCGATGGAACTGAATCAAACTTAGAAAATCCTGACCATACTTATGTTTCTAGTGGTAATTTTGAAAATCAACTTGTCGCATCAAATCATGTGGGTTGCATTGATACCTTGAAAAGTCGATTTGTTAAAGTTTTTGCACTTCCACTAGTAAAAACATCAAACGATACCATAATATGCTTAGGAACTTCTGCTCAATTATTGGCCATTGGAGCAAATAATTATATATGGACTCCAGCTTTAAGTTTAAGCAATTCCAATTTATCAATTACTTTTGCAACACCACAAACATCCACTCTATATACCGTTTGGGGAACAGATTTAAATAACTGCTCACAAAAAGATTCCACTTTTGTTTCGGTTCAACAAATACCCGTTGTTAATTTAACTGATACCAGCATTATTATTGGAGAAACCTATTATCTCGACATTTCGGATGATGGAATACAAACTTTTCAATGGACGCCAAATAATGATTTAACTTGTAGCAACTGCCCAAGTCTTGGGTTTAAACCACTCCAAACAACTAAGTATACAGTAGCAGTATCCGACACATCCAACTGTTTTAACGAAAGCTATCCAATAACAATAAGTGTTATCGAAAAATACTCTGTTGATGTTCCTACTGCTTTCACGCCTAACAACGATGGCATTAACGATATTATTAAAGTTAATGGATGGGGAATAAAAGAACTTATTGATTTTAAGATATTTAATCGGTTTGGACAAATGGTTTATCAATCCAATGACATAATGCAAGGATGGGATGGGAATTACAAAAACAAACCTCAGCCATCCGAAACATATCAATACGTAGTGCAGATATTGACTTATGGTGGTGTGATCATCTCAAAACAAGGAACAATCAAGCTTCTTAAATAATTGGCTTGATACAACCCTAGAAATAAAACAGAAACGATTATACTTAACGAAATGACTCAAAAATATTTCAATCACCTCGAATTAATTCCCATTCCTATTATGGTTGTTGATAAAAATCACCTTGTGGTTTTTGGAAATAAGGAATTGCAAATATTTTTTAATACTCAGGCCAATTTTAATGCCCATCTGGATTTGGGAACTTATTTACATTGTAGTAATTGCGACAAGAATACACCTAGTGGTAGTTCTGTCAATTGCGAAAAATGCGAAATTGGAGTTGCCATTGAACGTTGTTTAAGCAATAAAAATGAGTCAGTAAACGGTAAAGGATCCATCACTATCGACATAAATCATATATCACAAAATGTAGATGTTGACTTTACTAGTACTTATTT